>JALPXQ010000063.1 GCA_023271515.1 Dehalococcoidia bacterium
GGGATGCCCCAGAGCGACTGCGCCGCCGTTCGGATTGACCTTCTCTTCGGCGAGCCCCAGTTCCCTCATGCAAACCAGGGCCACCACGGCGAATGCCTCGTTAATCTCCGCTATATCAATGTCGGCGACGGTCAGACCTGCCCTTTGAAGCGCTTTCCTCGCTGCGGCGACAGTGCCGAATCCCGTTATCCTGGGGTCAACCCCGGCCACAGCCATCGAGCGTATCTTCACCCTGGTTCTCAATCCCAGGAGTTCTGCCTTCTCTTCAGACATGAGCATTACGGCGGCGGCGCCATCGCCGGCAAACGATACCGTGGCTGAGGTGATGGTTCCATCTGGCCTGGCGATGGGCTCCAGGGCAGCCATCATCTCCAGTGAGGTGTACGGCCGGGGGTTCTGATCCCGGTCAATGAGCCTCCTTGAGCCGTCGTCCTCGATGACCTCCACCGGGACTATCTCTGCCCTGAATCTCCCCTCCTCTTGAGCCGCCACTGCTTTCTGGTGACTTCTCAGAGCGAAGCGTTCCTGCTCCTTTCTGGAGATATGATACATCTCCGCCAGGTTCTCGGCTGCCAGGCCCATTGAAGTGGAGGTGGGATCGACAAAATCGAGTCGCTTTGGGTGAAGATCGGCGCCGAACCCCTCTGGAAGGTGAGTCATGCTCTCGATCCCACCGGCGATAAACACCTCGCCGCAGCTGGTCATGATCGCTTGCGCTGCGCTGTGGATGGCGGTCACGCTGGAGGCACACTGCCGGTTGACCGTCTGGGCACCAACCCCGAAAGGCAGACCGGCCATAATGGCGATATATCGAGCAACGTTCATCGCCTGCTCGCCGGTCTGGGTGGCACACCCCATAATGATGTCCTCAATTTCTCGGGGATCGATTCCAACACGTCGGATCAACTCCCTGACGACCAGAACTCCCAGTTCATCGGAGCGAACATCTCTGAACCAGCCCTTCGTTGGGTGCGCCCGGGCTATCGGCGTACGCACCGCTTCTACGATCACCGCGTTTCTCATATCACTCTCACAGTATAATTTAACCTGCCATAGGATTGCAACGTGCAAGGCGCAGGAGGCGACTTGTCGCCGGGTATTTGAGATGTCAGGCGAATTCGGATATAATAAACCATATGCTACTGGCAATTGATATCGGAAATACCAGGATGGATATTGGTGTCTTTGAGGGGCAGGAGCTTCAAGCTGTCTGGCACCTGGCTACCGATGTCCATAAGATGGTGGATGAGTATGCTGTAGTACTCCTCGGGCTTCTATCACAGCAAGGCTTGAATCCTTCCGATATTAAACACGCGGTGATTTGCAGTGTTACGCCTCCACTTGTGCCCATATTCAGGGAGTTATGCCGGCGCTACTTTGAGGTCTCCCCTCTGGTGGTGGAGGCAGGGGTCAGGACCGGGGTCAGTATCCTGATGGATAATCCCCGTGAGGTCGGCCCTGACCGTATAGTGAACGCGGTGGCGGGGCATCATCTCTATGGCGGGCCCCTTGTCGTGGTGGATCTCGGCACCGCCACCACTTTTGACGTCATTTCTGAGAAGGGCGAGTACCTCGGTGGGGCCATATCCCCGGGCATAAAGATCGCCACCGAGGCTCTTTTTCAGCGGACGGCTAAACTTCCCCGGGTGGATCTGGTTCGCCCCAAACACGTCATTGGCCGGGACACCATCTCCGCCATGCAGTCGGGATTCATCTTCGGTTATGTGGGGCTTATCGAGGGGCTGGTGGGCCGAATCCAGCAAGAGTTAGGGGGCAAGAAGGCGAGGGTAATTGCCACCGGCGGGTATGCTGAGTTGCTGGCAAGGGAGACAAAGGTGATAGAAATAGTGGATCCCCATTTGACCCTGGTGGGCCTGAGAATAATTCACGAACTCAATTTAGGGGAAAAACATGTTTGAAGGTAAGAGCATTATCCTGGGAGTAACCGGCAGCATCTCGGCCTATAAGGCGGTGGATATTGCCAGCAAGCTGACTCAGGGGGGAGCTGTGGTCGAAGTGATTATGACCGAGGCGGCCGCCGAGTTCGTTGCGCCGCTATCTTTCCAGAGCATTACCCACCGACCGGTTCACACCGCTATGTTCGCCCCGGTCACCGACTTCGATATCGAGCACGTGGCCCTGGCCAAACGGGCAGATGTCATAGTCATAGCACCGGCCACGGCGAATACCATCGCCAGGCTGGCAGTGGGCCTTGCCGATGATCTTCTTAGCTGCACCGTATTGTCCGCCAGGGCACCGGTGATTATAGCCCCTGCCATGGATGTAGGGATGTACCAGAATCAGGTCACCCGGGAGAATCTGGGGAAGCTCCGCTCCCGCGGCTACACCATAGTGGGTCCGGCCTACGGACGACTCGCTTCAGGGCTTGAAGGCATGGGAAGACTTGTTGAGGTAGGTGAGATACTGGCGGCAATTCATCAGGTTCTGGGCCGTGGCGGGGATCTGGCCGGGAGGCGACTGGTGATCAGTGCCGGCGGGACCCAGGAGCCGATTGACCCGGTACGCTATATCGGCAATTACTCCTCGGGGAAGATGGGCTATGCCCTGGCGGAAGCGGCTCGAAACAGAGGGGGAGAGGTGACCCTCATCACTGCTCCCGCTGCTATTCCTCCACCGCTCGGCGTTGAGGTGATCCAGGTGCAGACGGCCACTCAGATGCGCCAGGCGGTGATTGAGAAGGCGGCTGGGGCCGATGCCTTGATCATGGCCGCGGCGGTGGCCGATTACCGGCCGGAAGTCGCTGCTGAGAAGAAGATCAAGCGCAGGCCGGAGAGACTAAGCATTGAACTGACAAGAACGCCCGATATACTCGGTGAGGTATCTGATGGCTTGATTAAGGTGGGATTTGCTGCCGAAAGCGAAGAAATAGTGGAGAACGCCACCAGGAAACTTAAGGAGAAGGGCCTCCACCTCATCGTCGCCAATGACATCACCAGCGCTGACAGCGGCTTTGCCGTTGATACCAACAGGGTGATTATTATAGACCGAAATGGGAAGGTGGACCGTTTGCCGCTGATGCTCAAATCGGAGGTGGCCGACAAGATCCTGGATAGAGTGGCCGGGCTGCTGGCGGGGAAGTAGTGCGTGGCCATCTAACCCGATCCCAGCAGACGCAAGAGCTCCCCCTCGCTTAAGATGCCGGTGCCCAGAGCCCGGGCCTTGCGCAGCTTGGAGCCGGGATCAGCTCCTACCACAAGATAGGCCGTCTTCCTGGTCACCGAGCTGCCCACCACCCCTCCCCGTCCCCGAATCATCGCCTCAGCTTCGGCCCTGGTGAATGACTCCAGCTTCCCGGTGATCACAAACTCCTGTCCCGCCAGTGGCATCTCCTGCGGTTTGCCGGCCTCTTCCAGCCTCACTCCGGCCCTCCTCAGCTTCTTAATGATTTCCCGGTTCGTCTCCTGCTCGAAGAAGGTCACCACACTATCCGCTGCCTTCGGACCGATACCGGGAATCGCCAGAAGCTCGTCCCGTGTCGCCCGTGCCAGCCGATCGATGCTGCCGAATTCCATGGCTAGAATATCGGCCGTCTCCGAGCCTACATAGCGAATGCCCAGGGCAAAGATGATTCGTGAAAGTGGTCTCGTCTTGCTTCTCTCGATAGAGTCCAGCACGTTGGAGGCGCTCTTCTCCGCCATCCGCTCCAGCCCAATTAACCTCTCCTTCTCCAGGAAATAAAGGTCGGCCACATCCTTAACCAGTCCCGCATCCAGCAGGGCGGCGGATAGTTTCCAGCCCACCTTATCGATATCCATCGCCCCCCGGGAGACGAAATGCGCAAGAAGCTCGTGGATCTGTGCCGGACAGGCGGCGTTGGGACACCGCACCATCGCCTCCCCTTCAGGCCTGCGGACCTGCGTGCCACAGGCAGGGCATGTCGAGGGCATAATAAAAACCCTCTCGCTGCCGGTGCGTTTGCTTGTCACGGGGGTCACTATCTCGGGTATTACCTCGCCGGCGCGCTGTATCACCACCGTATCCCCTATTCGAATGTCCTTGCGGCGGATGTCATCCTCGTTGTGGAGCGCCGCTCGTTTTACCACCACTCCCCCGACGGAGACCGGCTCGAGTATGGCGTAGGGATTCAAAGTACCGGTGCGCCCCACATTAATGCCGATATCCAGCAGCCTGGTGGTAGCCTGAGTCGCCGGGAACTTATAGGCAATGGCCCACCGGGGCTCGCGTCCCACGGATCCCAGTTGCCTCTGCAGCGCAAAGGAGTTGACCTTCACCACCACGCCGTCGGTTTCGTAGGGCAGCTCCTCTCTCGACTTCAGCCATCGCTGGTAATAAGCCTCGACGCCTTCGAGATCGCTCACGAGAGCATTCTGGGGGTTGATCTTGAATCCCAGGGATTTGAGGAACTCCATGGTCTCCCAGTGGGTCTGCGGGACCACACCCTCGGCATAGCCCAGTCCGTAGACATAAATATCAAGGGGCCGGCTGGCGGTGACCCGGGAATCAAGCTGACGCAGCGAGCCGGCAGCCGCATTTCGGGGGTTGGCAAAGAGTGGCTGGCCGGCCTCGCCCCTCTCTCTATTCACCCTGGCGAAGCCCTCTTTGGAGAGGAAAACCTCGCCCCGTGCCTCGAATCTTGGAGGGGCATTCGGGGGTACGGATAGGGGTATGCTCCTGATGGTCCTCAGATTGTGAGTGATATTCTCGCCGCGGTATCCATCGCCCCGCGTGGCTCCGGTGACAAGAAGGCCGTCAACATAAGTCAGGGCTACCGCCAACCCGTCCATCTTCAACTCGCAAACGAAGTCGAAGTCCGCATTCCCCAGGAGTCGAGAGATTCTATTATGCCAGGCCCTCAGCTCCTCAAAATTGAAGGCATTGCCCAGGCTCAGAAGAGGAACGGGGTGCTCCACCACACCGAATTCTTCCTGGGGTGCGGCGCCCAGCCGCTGCGTCGGAGAGTCCGGGGTGATGAGTCGAGGGTAATCAGACTCCAGCCTTCGAAGCTCCCGCATCAACTGATCGTACTCGGCATCGCTTATTTCCGGGCTATCGAGTACGTAGTAGCGGTAGTTGTGGTGATTGATCTGCTCTCGCAGATGCCCGATTTTCTCCTCTATCTGGCTGGTGTTCTCCATGATTCTGGTTGCAACCAGGTGATATTCACCGTCACCGGGAAGATGCAGGAAATCGGGACCTCCCACTTTCCACTCATGCAGGTGCTGGGGAGGGCAGGGGGGAGTCGAAGAGGGCGTCAAGAGTTTTGCCCTCGAGAGTCTCCTCGGCCATCAATCGTTCCGCGATCTGAATCAACTTGGCCTTGTTCTTGGTCAGGATGTCTTGAGCAACATTATAGGCGCGTTCGATGATGTCGTGAACTTCGGCATCGATGTCCTCAGCCACCTTATCGCTGTAGTCTCTCTGCTCCGAGATCTCCTTGCCCAGGAATACGAGTTCTTCCCTCTTACCGAAGGTGCGTGGCCCCAGCTTATCGCTCATTCCGTACTCGGTAACCATCATGCGGGCGATCTTTGTGGCGCGCTCGATGTCATTCTGACTTCCGGTGGTCATCTCACCAAAGATTATCTCCTCGGCAGTGTGGCCGCCGAGCAGGGTGGCCAGCATGTCATTGAATTGGGAACGAGTCACCAGATGGCGGTCTTCGGTTGGCAACTGGCGGGTGTAGCCGGCCATTATACCCCGAGCTATGATGGAAATCTTGTGCACCGGGTCGGCGTTGGGCAGCATGCGAGCAACCAGGGCATGGCCAGCCTCATGATAGGCGGTTATCTCCTTTTCTTTGTGGCTCATCAGTCTGCTTTTCCTCTCCGGCCCGGCGATGGCGCGGTCGATGGATTCCTCAAGTTCGGCAAGGCTGATGTCCTTTTTTCCCCGCCTGGCTGCCAGGATGGCGGCCTCGTTTATCAGGTTTGACAGGTCAGCGCCGCTGAAGCCGGGGGTTTGCTTGGCAATGACCCCCAGATCGACTGCGGAATCCAGCGGTTTGCCCCGGGCATGAACCTCCAGTATCGCCTTGCGTCCATTGATATCCGGCTGATCCAGGACGACACGGCGGTCAAACCGGCCGGGGCGCAAGAGCGCCGGGTCCAGAATGTCCGGCCGGTTGGTGGCTGCAAGGACGATGATGTTGGTATTGGTGTCAAAGCCGTCCATCTCAGAGAGGATTTGGTTCAGGGTCTGTTCCCTCTCATCATGTCCTCCACCGAGTCCCGCACCGCGGTGGCGGCCCACGGCATCGATTTCGTCGACGAAAACTATGCAGGGGGCGTGGCGTTTGGCCTGGTCGAAGAGGTCTCGAACCCGAGCCGCACCGACGCCGACGAACATCTCTACGAACTCGCTGCCGCTTATGGAGAAGAAAGGCACTCCGGCTTCACCTGCGACTGCCCGGCTGAGGAGCGTTTTCCCCGTCCCCGGCGGCCCGACGAGGAGCACCCCACGCGGGATACGGGCCCCCAGGGCACGAAATTTTTCAGAATTCGACAGGAACTCAACCACCTCTTGAAGCTCCTCCTTGGCCTCTGCAACCCCGGCAACGTCCGAGAACCTTACGGTTGGTTTGTCGCCGGAGAACATCCGTGCCTTGCTCCGGGCAAAGCCCATTGCTTGATTGGGCCCTCCTGCGGCGCGACGCAGCAGGAAGAATAGCAATCCGCCGAAGAGGATCAAGGGCAGAAAATTGAGGAGCACAGGGAACCAGGCAATGCCGGCTTCTTCCTCAAAGCGAATCGGAACTGCGTGGGCACCACTGATCGGAATCCCTTCTTGGTGGAATACCTCCAGTATATCGGTGGTCTCACCTATGGTGGAGGTTAGCTTTTCGTGGTCGATGGTGGTGATCTCCAGAGCGGTTCCCCTGACCACAATCTCCAGAATCTCGCCGGCCTTTGCCATGGAGATGACTTCGTTCAGGGCTAGTTCCCTCGGCTCCTCCGCTGGCGGCTGGACTACCGTGACCAGGATGGCCGCCAGCAATGCTATGGCGATGAGCAAGATAATGCTGTGCCTCGACATGTTCAATTTCATTACCCCGTTGTAATTACTCAGCCAGCGATTGATAGCCACGCTTGTCCCGGCGAAGGCAGGGACAGTTCACCGAGAAAATGAAAGATAGTAAGGTATCAAAAGAATCTCTCTGTTCCCCGCATTCGCGAGGACAAGGATCTCAGTGAACTCTGTGGCCAGTTTATTTTCATGCTATCATAAACCTTAATCCGTGAGTTCAGATTCAAAAGCCTCACCTTGGGGGTAATGGACTAGGCGAATCTGGCTAGCTTCGATTTCAGCT
>JALPXQ010000064.1 GCA_023271515.1 Dehalococcoidia bacterium
ATTGCTAAGCAGCATGTTAGCGGGTTGCCCTGCTCCGCAGGCAGAGGTTATGCCACAAACCTTGGAAATCGGGATAAGATGCTTAGGTCATGCAGATGGGTTAGTTGATCCGGCGATAGGGTGGTCGAGTTGGTTTTCCAGGCGCGCGGGTATCTATGAAACGCTGACCAAACTTGACCATAATATGGAGTTACAGCCGTGGCTGGCTACATCGTGGGAGCCACTGGATGAAACTACGTGGGAATTTCAGCTCAGAAGAGGAGTTCTTTTTCACGACGGGACGCCTCTGGACTCTCTGGCTGTGAAACAGTCATTGGAAAGACTTATTGATGAAGACAGTCCGGTGCATAACCCTCGGGCGCAGCCGCTTTTGAATATCAAGGAAATTGAAGTAGTGGATAAATATACCTTGCGGATAACTACTCATGAGCCCTTTGCACCGCTGATCTATCACTTGAGTGATCCGTTAATGGCTATTGTTAGCCAAGACATTGAGCAAGGAGAAATCCCAGCCGGTACGGGTCCGTTTAAATTTGTAGAGCAGCAACCGGGCGAATATGTAGTTGTGGAAAGGTTTGCTGACTATTGGGGTGGTGCAGCTAAATTGGAAAAAGTAACCTTTCGCTTAATACCGGATGCTATGACACGAGCCATGGCTTTGGAGGCTGGTGATATTGATGTAGCTGTGGCCATAACGGCTGTTGACGCCTTAAGGTTGAAAGAAACAGCGGGGGTTAAAGTAGCTACAGGGGAAATACACAGGACAGATTTTATAAAAATCAACTGTCAACAAGAACCGCTGAATGATGCCAGGGTAAGACGAGCTATAAGCTATGCTATTGATAGGGAAGGAATTATAGAGGCGGTTTTGGAAGGTATCGCCGGCACACCGGCAGCAACTATATTTCCGCCTACTTTGCCCTGGTCAAATAGAGACCTGCAAGCAGTTTACGATTTGGATAAAGCAAAAACACTTTTAGCAGAAGCTGGTCTTACCGATACTGATGGCGATGGATTCGTAGAGCATAACGGTGAGCCATTTAAGGTAAGGTTTCTTGCCCCTACACACCGACCCGAGTTTGGGCCAGTTGCAGAAATAATAAAGGACATGTTGCCCAAGATCGGCATTCAGGTAGAGATTATCACCCTGGAATTAGGGGCGGCAAAAGAATTGGTAAAAGCCGGTGATTTTGATCTGTTTATGACTTCCTGGGGAACAGCACCCAGCGGTGATCCGGCCTATATCATGGAGATGCTGGTCAGTACAACCGGAGATGCCAATTATGGCAAGTTTTCCTGTTCAGTTCTAGACAAACTCTTGAGTGAAGGTAAGACAACTCTTGAGCCGCAGACAAGAGCAGCTATTTACAATGAGATTCAGGAAAGAATCAGAGAGGAAAGTCCGTTGATATTCTTATATCACCGGGTCGATATGCTGGGCATGTCCGAGGCTGTGCAGGGACTTGAGGTTCATCCAGCAGAGATGTATCTCTTGCATAAAGATGTTTACCTTAACTGATCGGAGGGAGCGAATTGGAAAGTACAGCCGTCAAAACGTTTGCCAGGGAGTATTGGAAAAAATCGGCCGGGCGCTATAACAAAGCCCACCAATCGGAGCGGGAGCACGCCTCCTGGAAAGAACTTTTAAAAACGCTCCTTGGTCCGGCGGGCGGTCTGGAAGTGTTGGATGTCGGTACCGGTACCGGGGTGATTGCCTTGGCTTTGGCGGCTGCCGGACACAAGGTGACCACCCTGGACCTGACTGCGGAGATGGTGGAGAAAGCCAAAGCGAACGCCAAGCGGCGGGGTTTGGTTGTCGATTTCAGAATCGGGGACGCTGAAAAGCTACCTTTTGCAGATAACACCTTCGACGTGGTGATCAATAAATGGTTGCTGTGGACTTTGCCCGCTCCGGAGAAGGCGATTTCCGAGTGGCGGCGGGTTTTGAAACCCGGCGGTCGCCTGATCATCGTTGACGGAAATTGGTGGGATTTCCGCAAGTCGTGGGCCAAGCGGGCCTGGTATCATTTGCTGGCCATGCCCTTGATTTTGATTACCGAGCGGCGGTACGCTTGGAATAGCTATGGGCACTTGGTACAGCATTTACCGATGCTCTCCCGGAAACGTCCGGAGGCCGATGTTGAGCTGCTGGAGCGCTTTGGCTTTGTCGGGGTGGAGGCTCAAGAGGTGGGGATCCCCATCGCTCAGACCTTCATCAGGCGGTTGAAGTATGGCTATCAGGGAGGGCAGTTCCTGGTAAAAGGCGTTAAAGCGTAGAAGGCAGCTTTTTCATTCTGGCGGTGGAAGAGAACGGGACTTGAGAGGAGAGCAATGATGAGAATGAACAAGAAGATAAAAACAATTAGTTTGGCAATCTGTTTGGTGTTTTTGGGTGTTGTGCTGGCTGGCTGTGCCGGACAGCAGGCCGAAGAGGCTAAAGTAGAAGTTCCGCAGGAAGTGATTGCCGGGCTCGGAAGGGATCCGGTAGGAGCTAGGGGTGCGCATCCCTATCTTACGAGAGTCTTTGAGCAGTTGGTCATCTTAGATGCTGAAATGAAACCAAGACCAGGACTTGCGACAAGCTGGGAGGTATCTGAGGATGGTCTCACATGGACGATCCGCCTACGGGAAGGTGTTAAATTCCATGATGGCACGCCATTTAATGCAGAGATGGCAAAGTTCAGTCTGGATTGGGGAACAAGAGTACGACCGGGCCTTCTTGGTCCTGTAGATAGAATAGAGATCGTTAATGATTATATTATTAAGGTCATCCACAGTGAACCATACGCCCCGTTCGTCCGTTCGCTGTTCTTCTTTGTTATGATAAGTCCTGCTGCTATCGATGAGGAGGATAGGGTTATTGAGTCAATTGGGACCGGTCCATTCAAAGTAGAGGATCACCAGCCTGGTGATAAGCTGGTCTTGATCAGGAACGAGGACTATTGGGGCGGCATACCTAGATTGGAGCGTGTTACCTTGAGGTATATCCCTGATCCAACAACAAGGGTGATGGCCCTCGAGGCAGGCGAGATCGATATGATCATCGATACCGGTGGAATCTTACCGGAGCAGGCACCGGTTCTTGAGGCCAATCCAGAGATAGAAGTAATGACTATTCACGGGGTTGTCCATCACCATATAGGATTTGATACTACCACTCCCCCGTTCGATGATGTAAGAGTAAGAAAAGCAATATCATATGCCATAGATACTGAGAGCCTTGTTAGATATGCTCTGGAGGGTTATGGTACAGTAATGAGAACATCTGTTCCACCATTACATAAAGATTGGATGCACCCAGAGACGCTCTTTGAATTCAACGATCAAGATAGGGCTAGAGAACTGCTACAAGAAGCAGGATGGGTAGATACAAATGGCGATGGCATTGTTGAGGGGGATAGAGAAGAGTTTAGAGTGACGATGCATCTGGCTGGTGGATGGGTAGGGCGCTGGCCATATAAGACCATTGCAGAAGTCATGCAGGCAGACCTTCGGGAAGTGGGAATCATCATGGATATAGAGGTTGTAGATACAGGCCTTTGGCGTGAGATGATGGAGAGGGGAGATGTTGAGATGACATTAATCCCTATTGCTGGCATATCTCCGCGTTCAGCCGTGCGCGACACATTCCACTCAGAAGGTGGTATGACTGTTGCTACCAATCCACCCTTTTTCAGCCATCCACGCATTGATGAACTGACTGAAGCTGCGATGAAAGAGACTGATGATGCAAAGGCACAACGACTGCTCTTTAAGGTCCAGGAGATCGTTGCCGAGGAGGTTCTGATGATCCCTCTCTTTGAAGAGGTAATGATCAATGCTGTGCGAGATAATATAAGAGGATACAAGCTCCATCCATGGTTTATCGTCAACTGGGAGGACATCTATGTGGTGGCGCCATGAACTGGTCTGACGAATGGCGAAAGCTGGTGTCGGGGTCATCGCTCAGAAAAAGTGGTGACCCCTTTACTTCAGGGGAATTTGTTGAATGGTATGAGCTGCAGCTTGAACATAACAATTATCCCGGGGTTTTACTGGATAAGGTACAAAGGCACCTGAATAAGCATTCAACAGTGCTGGACATCGGGGCCGGCACCGGTGCTTTCGCCCTGCCCCTGGCCCGGCTGGTTAAGACGGTTACGGTGGTTGAGCCGTCAGTGGAGATGCTTACCTGCCTGCGCCGCAAGATGGACACCACCAACATCCGCATCATCAATAAGCGCTGGGAAGATGTTGGTATTGAGGAAATTGGCCGGCATGATATGGTGCTGGCCGCCCATTCGCTCTACGGTACCGTTGACATTGAGACCGCACTGAAAAAGATGCTCTCGGCAGCGAAAACTCAAGTTTGCCTCGTTATTGGAGTTGGCCCGGTGGATTTTTATGCCGACATCTGGCGGCGCTTTAGAGCAGAAGAATATCATCCCCCGCCCAGTTTTATTCACCTCTACAATGTCCTTTATCAACTGGGGATAGCCGCCAATGTGGAGATGGTCAAGGTTTCCCGTAATCAGGTTTATCTCAACATCGAGCAGGCTGTGAAGCGCTGGCAGACCAGGCTCGATCTTAGGCCGGAAAGGGAAGACGAGTTGCGGGAGTATTTGCTGAGTTGCCTCGAAGAAAAGGAAGGGATGCTCTATCGGAAAGAGGAAGGGAAGAGTGCGATTATCAGTGTTGAACTTCCCGTTTAGGTGATACCGCATGCTGACCTATGTCATCAGAAGAATGGGGCTGATGGTTTTTATCCTGCTGGGCGTGTCGGTCATCACCTTTTCTATGATGCATTTCGTACCGGGCGACCCGGCAGAAGTGATCGCCACAGAACGCTACGGAGAAGAGATTACTACCGAAACCATTGAGTTTGTGCGCGCCGAACTCGGCCTCGACCAGCCGGTTTACATTCAGTATTTTCGCTGGCTGACCAATGTGTTACGGGGCGACCTCGGCTATTCCTTTCGCACCGACCGCCCGGTTTTAGATGAAATCCTCACCAGACTGCCCGCTACCGTCCAACTGGCCCTGGCCGGGATGTTAGTAGCGCTCCTCATTGCGATTCCGGTCGGCATTGTCTCGGCCACCAGGCAATACTCGGCAGTTGACAATATCAGCATGTTCGGTGCGCTTCTGGGGGTTTCCATACCCAATTTCTGGCTCGGGCTGCTACTCATCCTCTTTTTTTCGTTGTATTTGGGCTGGCTGCCGGTATTCGGCAGGGGCGGAATAGAACACCTCATCCTGCCGGCCCTGACTCTGGGCACCGGCATGGCAGCAATCACCACCCGTCTTATCCGCTCCAGCATGCTCGAGGTGCTTGGCCAGGATTACATCCGTGCCGCAAGAGCCAAGGGCTTGAAAGAAAAGGTTGTAATCTACAAACACGCCCTGAAGAATGCCATGATCCCGGTGGTCACCATTGTCGGCCTCCAGTTCGCCTCTCTGCTGGAGGGGGCGGTCATCGCGGAGGTGATCTTCGCCTGGCCTGGGATCGGCAGGCTTCTGGTCGATTCGATATTCGCCCGCGATTTTATGCTCATTCAGGGCTGTATCTTGTTCATTGCGGCCATGTTTGTATTGGTCAATCTGTTGGTTGACATTTTTTATACATATTTAGACCCAAAAATACATTACGAGGCGAAATAATGCACGATCTGGTAACCAAAATTATCGAAGGCAGGCGACCTTTAACCGAGGTTTTCCGGAGACTCAAAAAGCATCGCCTGGCCATGATCGGGGCGGCGATTATTTTAGCGCTGGTTCTTATTGCCGTTCTGGCACCTTTTATCGCTCCCCACGATCCGATCGAACAAAATTTGGAGCATCGTTTGCTGTCGCCCAATACCGAATACCTGTTGGGAACCGATAACCTCGGCCGCTGTATTCTGAGCCGGCTGATTCACGGAGCGAGTGTTTCGCTCCAGATCGGGGTTATGGTCGTAGGCATCGCCGCCTTCGTCGGCGTGACGCTGGGGCTGATCGCCGGTTACCGGGGTGGCCTGACCGATGAGTTGATTATGCGAATCGTGGATATATTGCTGGCTTTCCCCGGCATCATCCTGGCGTTGGCGATCGCCGGCATTTTGGGTCCTTCGCTTTATAACGTCATGTTGGCTTTGGCGGTCATTGGTTGGACAAGCTATGCCCGGGTGGTTCGGGGGGCGGTGCTGTCGGTAAAGGAAAAGGAGTTTGTGGAGGCGGCACGGGCGCTGGGTACCGGCGAGGCCCGAATCATGTTCCGGCATATACTGCCCAACGTCATGGCCCCGGTGATCGTGATGGCAACGCTTGGCATGGCCCACGTGATTTTGGCCGCGGCAGCCTTGAGCTTTCTGGGGTTAGGCGCCCAGCCACCCACCCCGGAGTGGGGTTCGATGCTGAACGACGGACGGGCCTTTATGCGGTCCGCACCCCATCTCACCATCTTTCCGGGACTGGCGATAATGGTAACAGTGCTGGCGTTCAACTTCCTGGGTGATGCACTGAGAGATATACTTGCAAAAGCCTAACAGCTTCTTAACACATTCTTAACATAGCCTTAACACAGCCTTAACACAACGGAGTTATAATATAGTATAAAATATAACTGACAAAGCAAAAAATGGAAAGGGGGTGAAACATCCAGAAGTGACCGCAGGGAAAGACCTGCTGGCAACCTCGAAAGACAGGAGACAGTGGGAGAGACCATAGAATAAGAAAAGGAGAAAAAGTGACCAAAACACGAGGCTTCTCTAAGGAGGGTAAAAAAATGAACAAAAGAATAATGAGTCTTTTGCTGGCAGTCGGCCTGGTGCTCACTACACTTCTTGTGCTGGCGACCGCACCGTTTCCCCAGCCAGAACAGCCATTTCCGCAGGTGATTGGCCTGGTACCGGAATGGAGCGGGTTTATTGAGACTGATGAATGGAACTTCGGGTCTATGCTCGTTACGGCTTCACCCAAGGCCCTGGAGGCTAGATTCATCGGAGCCCAGATAGGAGACCAGTTTGTAGCCAGTTCGGTCAAGAACGAATGGGCAGAGGTTGTTCGTGTTGGGCCGGAGATTGAAGGCATGCTTCAGCGATTTGAGGAACTGCACCGGTTGC
>JALPXQ010000065.1:0-5000 GCA_023271515.1 Dehalococcoidia bacterium
CCTGCTCGACTTGTAGGTCTCACAGTCAAGCCCCCTTATACCAATGCGCTCTACAGGTGATTTCCATCCACCTTGAGGGGACCTTTGGGCGCCTCCGTTACCCTTTAGGAGGCGACCGCCCCAGTCAAACTACCCACCTGACACTGTCTCCTTGCTTGATCAAGGGTTAGAACCAAAACTTAACAAGAGTGGTATTTCACTGGCGGCTCCACCCCAACTGACGCCGGGGCTTCTCAGCCTCCCACCTATCCTACACAGGCTAAGCCTCAATCCAATGCCAAGCTATAGTAAAGCTCCACGGGGTCTTTTTGTCCTGTCGCGGGTAGCCCGCATCTTCACGGGCACTTCAATTTCGCCGAGTCCCTCGTTGAGACAGCGCCCAAGCCGTTACGCCTTTCGTGCAGGTCGGAACTTCACGTTAATCCTCTGTTACCAGAGGCGCAGACTATATCTTTATCTCCAACCGTGGATACTTCTTCTTCCCACCCGAGTTAACTTTTAGAGCCAACTTCGCCACTTCTCTAAATCCTCTCTCACTGAGATGCTCTTGCTTCATCATCAGTTCGCAGACTTCTGCAACCTTTTCAAAATCCTTTCGCTTGCTTGAGATCAAGGGAAACTCCTTAAAGTGAGGGGTCACTCTTTCCACTAGATCCCGAATGCTGCGCACCTCATACTTGAGAGTCTTGTCCGATCTATCAGGTCGAATCGTGCCCCAACCGAAATATCTTCTAAATTCATGGAGAATCTCAGCTCGGTCTCGATTCTGACTCACGGAGAAGCTCGGACGAATGTCCCATCCAAAACGATGTCTTTTGCTCTTGTTAAAGCTTATGCAAAAACATCCTTCTCCATCAGCATAGCCTGATAAATAGTAACCCAGGTTCATCTTTCATTTCCTCGGCAGAGATACCGGCGTATTATAGTAGCCTTAGATTTGGCCTTTCCATGAAGACCATTGACTACTATCTCAGCTTTCGCTTCAGTCGTTACGGGGCCCGCCTATGGCGGGCTTCCCACGGTATTACCCATCCTGTATTCACCGCTCCTTGTAGGCGGCACCGGATTAGGGCTTCACCGTTATAAGCCGGTACGGGCAATTCACTTACCCGACAAGGGGCTTCGCTACCTTAGGACCGTTATAGTTACGGCCGTCGCTAACCGGGGCTTAAGTTCAGAGCTTCGACTTCGATAATCTCCATCTAACCCCTCCCCTTAACCTTCCGGCGCTGGACAGGCGTCAGCCTCTATACTTGAGCTTACGCTTTGGCAGAGACCTGTGTTTTTGTTAAACAGTCGCCTGGGCCTTTTCTCTGCAACCCCCAAGAGCTCCAGGAGCTAGTCCTTTCACCCCCAAGGGCACCCCTTCTCCCTAAGTTACGGGGTTAGATTGCCGAGTTCCTTAACGAGGGTTCTCTCGATCACCTTAGGGTTCTTACCCCAGCCTACCAGTGTCGGTTTGCGGTACGGGCGCTCGCCTTCAAGAAACGAGGTTTTTCTAGACAGTCAGGTTCGGCCGAATCGCCTTGGGTTGCCCCGCAACTTCCCCCTCTCCTCAGCTTATAGCAAGGGGGGATTTTCCTCCCCTCGCACCTACAATCAGGGACGCACCATGTCCAATAGGCACGCTCGGCTTACCTTCCTGTACTCCCCGAGCCTTAACGAAGACGGGCGGTGCTGGAATATTAACCAGCTATCCATCGCCTACGCCTCTCGGCCTCGGCTTAGGCCCGACTAACCCTACGCGGATTAACCTTCCGTAGGAAACCTTAGGCTTTCGGTGGGCGTGTTTCTCGCACGCCTTACGCTACTCATGCCGACATTCTCACTTCCCTCCGCTCCACCCTAACTCACATTAGAGCTTCGTCGCTGAAGGGAACGCTCCCCTACCACTCTGAGTATACACTCAAAGTTCATAGCTTCGGTGGCAGGCTTGAGTCCCGTTACATCTTCGGCGCGGCGCTACTCGACCAGTGAGCTATTACGCACTCTTTAAATGGTGGCTGCTTCTAAGCCAACATCCTGGCTGTTTATGCAACTCCACATCCTTTACCACTTAGCCTGCACTTGGGGACCTTAGCTGATGATCTGGGCTGTTTCCCTTTCGACGATGGAATTTATCTCCCACCGTCTCACTCCCGAGCTAAAATGCTTCGCCATTCGCAGTTTGGTTGAGTTTGGTAAGCTTCTCGCCCCCTACCTCATCCAGAGCTCTACCTGCGAAGCTCATCACTCGAGGCTGCACCTAAATGCATTTCGGGGAGAACCAGCTAGCTCCGGGTTCGTTTGGCATTTCACCTCTACCCACAACTCATCCCACAATTTTGCCACATTGACGGGTTCGAGCCTCCATTTCGACGTTATCGAAACTTCACTCTGGCCATGGGTAGCTCACCCGGCTTCGGGTCTAATCCATGCAACTGAGGTCGCCCTATTAGGACTCGCTTTCGCTGCGGCTCCGCAAGTCAACTTGCTTAACCTTGCTACATAGATTAACTCGCCGGCTCATTCTTCAATAGGCACGCCATCACCCCGACCGAAGTCAGGGCTCTGACCGTTTGTAGGCACGCAGTTTCAGATCTATTTCACTCCCCTCACGGGGTTCTTTTCACCTTTCCCTCACGGTACTTGTTCACTATCGGTCGCCAAGAGTATTTAGCCTTGGAGTGTGGTCACCCCAGCTTCCCACAGGATTCCACGTGTCCCGTGGTACTCAAGGACATAGCTGAGAGCCTCCCCCTTTCGTCTACGGGACTTTCACCCTCTATGATGGCTCATTCCAGAGACCTTCGACTAGGGTTGCGGTTTGTAACTCTCCGTTCCTTCCTGGGTCAGAACATGCTACGCCTTACAACCCCCTGATGACATAGGTCCCAAGACCACTGAGTCATCAAGGTTTGGGCTTCTCCCCTTTCGCTCGCCGCTACTCAGGGAATAATCTCTTTTCCTCGGGGTACTAAGATGTTTCAGTTCCCCCAGTTCCCTCTATCTGGTCTATGTGTTCAACCAGAAGTATCCAGGTTTTGCCTGGATGAGTTGCCTCATTCGGGAATCCCCGGTTTGGCTTGCTTGGCAGCTAACCGAGGCTTATCGCAGCCTAGCCACGCCCTTCTTCGGCTCTTGGCGCCAAGGCATCCCCCGCGCGCCCTTAGTAGCTTTTGCACAGGAACAAACAGAGACTCTATTCACTTTTTAAGGTACGAACCAGCAATATCGTCAGGGGGATTGTCTCCGTGGCCCCCCTAAAGAGCAATTGTGCCTGGGATTCTTAAAAGGGCTTCGCCCCTTTTTTATCAAGGATAGGAATGATTGAAATTGCTAGGCCCAAGATATCTTTTCAATAATTAAGTGTGCCGTTCGTGGCACCCCCCGTTTATGTTAGTCTCCCCTTACCTACGGGGTTCGTGGCGACCACTGTGGCCATGCACCAATAGCAAGTTTCTTTAACTGAGTCCCATCAGCTTGATAAATGTGCATATTATCCCTCCCCACTCTCTGAATCACCAACCACCGTCCGCAAGGCGACCAACTGAAAATTGTACCAAACCCAAAATTTGATATAAATAACTGCCTTCCAGTTCCATCAGGATTTACAATATATGAATGTAGTCGATATGTAAGGCATAAATACATGATTCTTCCGTCTGGTGTCCAAGTGGGCAATCCCCCTGTACCAAGATCGATTCTGTTAGTCCCATCGCTGTTCATAACTCGGAGTCTGAGCTCTGTGTTATACGCTAACTTTTCCCCGTCAGCCGACCAGGCTACTCTGTTCACCTCCATCTTCCGGTATAGCCGGTAACCCTCCGATAGCACAACTTGACCAGTTCCATCTATGTTGATTGTAGCTAATGCCCAGTTCCTTAAATGACACTCCCCTCCCAACCAGACAAAGCAAGCGACTTTCGTGCCATCCGGTGAGATCATTGGGAAAGAAGGACAGTCACCACGTGGGTGTTCTCCAAGTGGCATGATCTGCAGCAAGCCGGTGCCATCTCTGTTCACAAGCCAGAACCCCTCTTTTTGTAGTAGAAGCCTTCGCCCGTCAGGTAACCATTGGAAAAATCTCGCACCTTCTGTTTCTGTTATTTGGGTTATTTCTAAATCATGAATGTCAATAACGGATAAGTTACCATTCTCGCCCAAGAAGGCAATGCTGTTTCCATCAGGACACCAAACTGGCCCACTTCGAGTAGCAGCGAGTCTTTTCTCGCCACTGCCATCGGCGTTGATAATGTGAAGATGACCCGCCGATACAAAAGCAATTTGCCCCTGAGGAGTTATCTCTGTTGGCGGTGCCTCTTCCTCCGGCACTTCCGCGGGGATTGTTGGTACCGGCTGTTCGTCGGGGAGTTCGTCGGGGGTTGGTGCCACCGGCTGTTGCTGCGGGACCTCCGCAGGGATCGGGTCGGTCACTACCTCCTCATCGGGAAGCAGCAATACTGTACCCACGATTATGCCAATAACCAGAATTATGCCGAGAACGATCAATATTGATTTGTTAGCCATTTTGGTCTCCTTCTTTGTTCTGCTTATACAACTTGTTCAAGAACTCGCCTTTTCTCCACTTTGCAAACCTACCTGCGCTTACATTCTGGAGAGACCCCTATACTTCAGATCCTTCACCGCTGGATAGTGGAAGGAAGACATGTTATGCTTTGGTATGCGAAGGTTTTAGCCTTCGATCGACCTGGAAATCTCGAGGCTTAAGCCCCTCAGACTCCCTAGAAAGGAGGTGATCCAGCCACACCTTCCGGTACAGCTACCTTGTTACGACTTCGCCCCAGTCACCAGCCCCACCTTCGGCGACTACTCCCCCTAAGCAAGCTCAGGGGTTAGCGCATCGACTTCAGGTGTTGCCAGCTCCCATGGCGTGACGGGCGGTGTGTACAAGGCCCGAGAACGTATTCACCGCAGTATGCTGACCTGCGGTTACTAGCAGCTCCAACTTCATGGAGGCGAGTTTCAGCCTCCAATCCGAACTGAGGATGGTTTTTAGG
>JALPXQ010000066.1 GCA_023271515.1 Dehalococcoidia bacterium
TTGCCCAGAATGTAAACGTGCCGTAAAGAGAATGTTGGAACGCATGTTTGGCGTGTGCTACTCAGACTGGAGACCCAGCTGGGGTGTCAGCATCGAAGACTATCGGGGAACGAGGTTGGAAGACCCACTCCGCAATATCCTTCAGGCACTTGAGTCTGAAAGGCAGCACAAGGACTTTCTCAAAAGCAAGATCTACCCTCTGTGCGACTACTATGTTCCGCAGCCTGGATTCATTGTGGAGTTCGATGAAAGCCAACATTTTAGCCATCTGCGAAAGATTGCTCTCGATCTTTACCCAGCGGATCTAGAGGTACAGTTCGACATCAATAGGTGGCGCAGGCTTTGCGAGACAATTGATGCCCATGACAATACGCCTGCATATCGAGATGAGCAACGGGCCTGGTATGACACACTTCGCGACCTAGTTCCGTTGCTTCATGGGATGAAACCTACTGTGAGATTATACGCAGGGGACTATGTGTGGTGTTCCCTGAGCCCCGATTCTGAACGCGACCTCAACTATTTTAGGGCGCTTATCGGGCAGCATGTAACCGCAGCGAAGCCCGGGTTTGAGCCACCCAAAATTCAAAATGCGAGAAGCTCTGGAATCTTGAAGATCGCGTTGGTCTTCCCTAAGCTCAAGGAGAAGTATCAGCCGACTATACCGAGTGCGTGTGAATTTGGCGATGACTCACTGGACCTCATCGTGTTTCCAGAAAGTTATGTTCGCTTCGAAGATTCCCAGCGTATGAGTGCTTTAGGTCAGCTTGCGCGAGAACTTGGTGCTTGGCTGTTTGTGGGAGCTGCGCAGCGAGATGCGCATTGTAATGCAGATTGGGAGACCATGGTGGTGTTTAGCCCGAGAGGGGATTTCAACCTGCTCTATTACAAGCACAGTCATGCTGAGGCCGTTGCTTTCGAGTTTCCAGACTGGGTACCGGAGAAATATCTACCGTACGTCGACATTAATGGCGTCCGTGTGGGCTGCACTATCTGTCATGACTCGTATCTCGGCTTACTTCAGCGTTATCTCGCCAAGCAAGGAGTACAACTGTGGGTAAACCCCAGCTTCGAAAATGTATCTCATCACAAGTGGGCTGCCGTACACCGACTCCGGGCGATCGAGAATCGATTCGTCTCTCTGTGCACACTACATGACAACGTTACGAAGAAGCGAGCAACTCATCCTTTTGGGTATGGACCAGATGGTCATGAACTGAGCGGTTATACCCCAAGGAGTTCTACAGATAAGAAGATACTGTCGCACTGCACCAACCCTGGGATTTACATTGTTGAGTGCCCTCCTTTCGATGAGTATCAGGGGAAAATGACTCCTGGCAGGCTTCCTCGATGTACAAAGTCGGGTCACCATTCCCCGCCTAAGAACGACGTGCGGTTGTCATTGTGGGAGGGTCAGCCCTCTATCGAAGTAGCAGGCGGCTACGTACCTGTTGAGTCAGGCAAACCTCTTCACGTTGGCAGACACAAGATATTGGTAGGGCTAATTAGGGGACAAGAACTGTTTGATACGGCAGTGTTTTGGCGGATCCTCATCGAGGCACATAGGCATAGATGCAAGCCTATATTTTGGAATGTATGGGAACGCCTGCCTTGCGAGCCAAGCCAGTTGGTCAACGTTATGCTTGGGCGAACAGTAGAGACATGTGCGCCCGTGGTGATTTCAGACCTAACGATAATCTATGACGTGACCGAGATAGCGAACCCAAGAAAGGCAGTAAACAGGCACTGCATAAACGCAGGCCATGCTTGGGTCGCCCTTGATCGAGCTTGGGGGCTTCAAAGCGCTTTCAAGTTCACTTCTGAACATCTCAGGGGACTATACAGGCGTGGGTACTTTTTCGAGAAGTTCTTGAGTAAGTATGAACTCCTTGTGTGAGCAGGTTCTGTGACCAGAGTGTGACCGAGAGAACTCTAGAAGGAGATCAAGTTATGCCGCTGAAGGAAGACATGACACACGATGGGGTGATTGAGTATCTTACTGATGACCTTCAAAAATCGATCAGGATGGACGTGCACCCGGCTATCCAGATTGGGAATGGTGAGGGCGGCTATTTTGCCGTCCCGCGACTGGTTCTTTGCTACGTTGACTTTCTAGGCGCACTATATAGAGGGTACCGGGGGCACGGGAACATAGCTACCTCTGTGAAAGCGCAGGCATTCATCAGAGATTTCATGGGGCATGTTGACCCTCTCTATCGAAAAAACGCCGACTTGTTCTATGACATGTATCGGCATGGCACTGTTCACCTATACCAGCCAAAGACATTCTCTCACAGAGTTTCCCGAAGGTTCCTGTATTGGCTAGCTTACAAAGGGAAACGGGAGGACTGGCTTAACTTCCAAGCCAGGGCGATACGAGTGAGACATATGGAAGTCTTTGATTGGAATGATAGTGTTGATTACCTCCCCATCTCGATAGTTTGTCTTTATGAAGACTTGCATTCTGCTATCGACTATTACAAACTTCGGATCCAGAAAGAGAAGGAAGACGGCAGAACAGACTTGCTTGCTTAATAATTGGAACTGCACAGCCGCCGCACTTTTGCGACCGGAGGAAAAGAGTTGGTGAGAAGGCAATGGATTGCGGTGTTAGCGTTACCACTCAAAGTTTGCCTGTGCCGACCGGGCTACATGCTGGAGATGTGAAAGACTATGCAACAAAAACTCATTTTGTTAACCCAGCTTCCGCCGTATCTTAAGTGTCAGCTAGGCCACGTGGCATTACACTTTTTAGCGTTTTGTTTCATCAAGTGTGAATTTGTTATAATATTGGCCTTAGTGAGGCGATTGGGAGAGGCAAGGACTTGACAAGAACTGAGGAGGGTAGTATTATTTAGCAAACATACGAGTTTGAGGTCAGAAGTCGGGAAGCAGAAAGTCGTTGACTCTAGATTAACAAAGGAGAGCCGGAGATCACGAAAGAGGGGCTTCGGTCGGCGGAGTCGCCTCTGGCGACCCATCTTAGACACCTTAGTAAATACATAGGAGGTGCAAGATGCCGTGGGAAAGATGTCCGAATAATTGTGACGGAGGCACGATAGAGTGCAAGCGGTGTGATGGGACAGGAGAGATAATGGACGTTTGGACAACAAGAACATGCCCTGCCCCTGGCTGTAACGGGAGTGGTAGAGTAAAGTGTCCTCATCCTCGCTGTGAGGGGGGCTGGATATGGGTGAGGGATAGGCGATGATAGCGGGTGAATAATAACTGAAAGAACGACGGGTATGAGCAAAATTCTAACCGTAATTGTGTCAATAGCCATCATAGCTATCATTATCATCGGGTTAATAAGCTTTGACCTGTTTCTTGAGCTATGGGTAAAGCTCTTAATAGGACTGTTTTTCTTAGGAGCGATTGTCACACTGGTCAGATCACTTTTTATCGGTAAATAATGCCTAGGAGGTATCGTATGGAACAGACCCTTGACGAATACTTCACAGCAGCGAGGAAATATCTTGAAGAAATCGGCTATGACACCAAATGGGTGTATGAGGTAAGTCCAGAAAGCATTAGCCCCAAGTATTTCTTCGAACAATATATTTGGGTAGTTTACGCATGCAATTTCCAAGTTAAGATTCTTGAACAGCTTGAAGGTGACCTCTATCGAGCATACGGAGACTATGAAACTTTTGATGAGACTAGAAGAGTCGCTGTTTTAGGTGTGATAAACAATATCCGCAAATGGAATGCAGTGTACAACACGGCTATCAAGCTGCAGTACCTGGGTTGGCACGATTTCAAGAAGACCTATCTTACAGGCATTGATTCGATGACAGCCTTGAAGTTTATTGGTCCCGTGACAAAGTTCCACTTGGCACGAAACCTCGGTTTTGATAAATGCAAACCAGATAGACATATGTGTAGATTGAAAGAAAGCTTTGGGTATAATAGTGTGGATGAGATGTGCCGGTACCTTGCTAAGAGGTATGGCCTACAGGTGAAGGAGATTGATCTCATACTCTGGAAATATGTCATATCAGAGGGGTCCCCTGATTGCTGATTAGCAAAGGGATTGAAAGGGGCTTCGCCCCTTTAAGAAATTACCTTCCCTCTCCCCTTACAAGGAGTAGAATTGAGGGAGAGTCCAAGAGAGGTGAAGCCCCCTTGTGTTTGGCAATATAAAAATACACAAAACGGCGGCCATTTTATGCAGAGGGTTGCCAGCCGAATATTCACTTTTATTATCTCCCCTTACACCCGCTTTAGGGCTATAATCAAATATATGAGTAAGCATCTTCTAGAGGGGGAGAATCCCTCTGATGATCTTGCCAGTGTGCAAGGACATGGGAAAAGTTGACGTTGGTTTCCACTTGAGAGTGCTCGATTGATGGACTATGTCATATCGATCGTGTGATGGTAAGATGTATATTGTTTTGGTGCAAGAGATCAAGATGCCTTGGTGGTGTCGAAAAAGTTCCACGACGTCTCGTAGGATTTCATCAGTGCCAGATGGAGATAGCCAACATGGGTTTGAATGAAAGGGATTATGTTCGAGGTAAACATCCGCCTACCTGTACTTGCGTTGAATGCCAGCGAAAGAGGTTGGCGAGACTGGGTCTAGGAGAAAGGAAAAAATGGTCTGGTCGAAGATGTATGCAACTCAGTTTCAAGTCATTGATGGTATGGCTTGTTATAATTGTTGTAATAGGATTGCTCTTCGTTCTTATGTTTGCTCCAGAGTCTATGTCATGATCGAGGCAGAGCTCGGGCCTGTAATAGAATACAGTCAAATTGGTAAAGGA
The DNA here is from genome assembly GCA_023271515.1 of Dehalococcoidia bacterium. GTDB lineage: Bacteria > Chloroflexota > Dehalococcoidia > SZUA-161 > SpSt-899 > BS503. Next base: position 4,764 of record JALPXQ010000066.1, read on the forward strand.
CTGCCTGGATCGGATTTCTAGAAATCTACAGGAACTTCTGGGAAAAAGAGGTTTCCTTACGAATATAGATTTTGTGGAATGCATCCCCAAACTTAAGTGCTAGAATGGAGGAAGAATGGCTTCTACTCGGCAAGACAAGAAAGGCTTGGCCAAAATAGCAACTATTGTAGCATTGTCGCTGCTCTTGGCGCTTTCGCCCTTTGTTGGCGGTTGTCCCGGAGAGCCTGATCCAGTAGAAGTTGAACCTATTGAGGTTGTGCCTGATCCAGTAGAAGTTGAACCTATAATAGTCAAACCGATGCCTGGCCCAACGAATATCGTTGCTGAGGCTAATTTTGAGGCAATTGACCAGCATGCTCTTGCTACTCCAGAATCGGTAGCGAATACCGTTGAGAGCCTGGCTGCCTGGTTGGTCGAGCCTGCCAGGAACGACTTGGAGACAGTTCGAGCAATTTTCCGTTGGATTACCGACAGTATCTACTACGATATCGTGAGCTATTTCAACATAATAGAGGGTACTGGTCCCGTAGGTGACCAGAGTCCCGAAGCAGTGCTTGACTCTCGTAAAGCCGTGTGTGAGGGATACTCAAGACTTTTCAAAGCACTCGCCCACTTTGCGGGACTGGAAGTCGTCCAAGTTACTGGATGGGTAAAAGGATTTGGCTATCCAGTTGAGGGTCTTACCGAGGAACCTAATCATGCCTGGAATGCCGTTAAAATCAATGATGGCTGGTATTTGCTGGATAGCACTTGGGGTGCTGGTGGCATAGACGAGGAAGGGCAGTTTGTACGCGAGTTCGAAGAGTTTTACTTCTTGACGCCACCGGACCAGTTTATCTACAGTCACTTTCCCATAAATCCAGACTGGCAGTTGCTTGAAGTTCCCGTTACCAAAGACGAGTTTGCTAAACTGCCACAGGTGTGGCCAGGATTCTTTGAGAAGAACCTGGAGTTCGTCAGCCATCCCGGAGGTATTATTGAGGTAGAGCACAGCGTTGTGGTCACCATCTCAGCTCCTGAGGACGTCCAGCTATCGGTAAGGCTGGAACAGGATGATCAACGACTGCCGAGAACATTAACATTTGTGCAAAGAGAGGGAGAATACTATGTGATTGAGGCAGTTTTCCCTGGTCCTGGGGACTATTCTCTGATCATTTTCGCTGGAAAGAGGGGAGAGGCAGAAGAGCTCGAGTCTGTAATAGAGTATACGGTCAAAGTGAGCAAAGGGCTGCCCGGGCCGATCGGATTTCCTCTTGTGTGGCCAGGATTCTTTGAGAAGAACCTGGAGTTTGTTAGCCATCCCGGAGGTATTATTGAGGTAGAGCACAGCGTTGTGGTCACCATCTCAGCTCCTGAGGACGTTCAGCTATCGGCAGAGGTGGAACAGGATAGTCAACGACTGCCAAGATTAACATTTGTGCAAAGAGAGGGAGAATACTACGTGATTGAGGCAGTTTTCCCTGGTCCTGGGGACTATTCTCTGATCATCTTCGCTGGAAAGAGGGGAGAGGCAGAGCTTTGGCGTGTAATAGAGTATACGGTTAAAGTGAGCAAAGGGCTGCCCGGGCCGATAGGATTTCCAGAAACCTACAGGGATTTCCGGGAAGAGGAGGTTTACCTTTACAGTCCCAAAGCTGGCTATCTTCAGTCAGGAAGTATCCAGCTTTTTAAGTTGCGGGTACCCAGGGCAGAGAGTGTAGCTGTAATCGCGGGTAATGAGTGGCATCATCTCGTGAAGCGAGGTTCACTATTCGAGGGAAGAGCCCCTATTGTGACAGGTGAAATAATGGTGGCTGCTAAGTTTCCAGATCGGGAGCATTATACTGGTTTGCTGGGTTACACTGGGTTGTAATGCGTCGCTTTCCACGTTATTGCCCCAGCTGTTTTTCATCATATATTGACCACCCCCCGGGGCGCCAGCGATTGCCATTCTGTACGGTTCTCACCTTCTCGGGAACCTGCTTCGCTATGTCAGGTCTGAGTTGAGTCTGGTAACTATCTGGT
>JALPXQ010000067.1 GCA_023271515.1 Dehalococcoidia bacterium
GGCGCTAATACTCAACAGCATCGCCCGGGGGAGGGCCGAGATTTCCAATTTTCTGCCCGCGGCTGATTGTCTTTCGACCCTCTCTTGTTTGCGGGCTCTGGGTGTAAAAATTGAGCTTCACGGGAACGAAGTTCTCATTGAGGGCGTAGCCGGTAAGGGCTTCAGCAGGCCAAAAGACGCACTCGATGCCGGTAACAGCGGCACCACCATGCGTCTTCTGGCGGGGCTGCTTGCGGCACAGCCATTTGTCTCCGTGATCACTGGTGATGCCTCGCTGCGATCCCGGCCTATGGATCGCATTATCCAACCCCTGAATCTGATGGGCGCTGATATCCGGGGCGGCGAGCAGAACACCAGAGCTCCCCTCATTATCCGGGGGGGAATGCTGCAGGGCATCCATTACCGGCTCCCGGTGGCCAGCGCACAGGTAAAATCGTCAATCCTCCTGGCCGCCCTTTTTGCCGCCGGAGATACGATTATAGAGGAGCCCGCACCCTCACGCGATCACACCGAGCGCATGCTCCAAGCTATGGGGGCGAACGTAAGGACAGAGGGCTCCAATATCATCCTTTCGCCTCCCTCTTGCCTCTCACCTCTTGATACACAAATACCCGGCGATATCAGTTCGGCGGCGTTCTGGTTGGTAGCAGGAGCAATACATAACGACGCCAGGATAAGTATATTGGGCACGGGAACAAATCCTACCAGAAGTGGTATCATCGAGGTATTGCAATCTATGGGCGCAAGGGTCAAAATAGAAAACGAGCGATGGGAGGGAAACGAACCGGTAGCTGATCTCCTGATCGAGTCGAGTTCTCTCAATGGCACCGTTATTGGAGGTGATCTCATCCCCCGGGTTATAGATGAGATTCCAGCGATTGCCGTGGCCGCATCGGTGGCCGGCGGCGCCACCGTGATTCGATGGGAAAAAAATTTATGAAAGGAGGTAAGAACAAAATGACACAGGAAATATCCCTGGAAGAATACAAAAAAGCATACAGAGAAATAAGTAAAGAAGAAGAAAAAAGAGGGTTTTTGGTCCACTTGGTAGTGTATGTTTTGGTTAATGCTATGTTGATAGCTATTAACTTCATATATTCTCCAGAAGTGATTTGGTTCTTTTACCCGCTTATAGGTTGGGGAATTGGAATATCAATGCACTACCTATTTGGTGTTCGTTGGTTGGAAAAAGAACTTAAGGAAAGAGAAGCTAAAGCGGAATATAGGGCAAGGGAGATGAAGAAATAATGGTATCCCTTCGCCGACTACGCTCACTATCGTTCGCTGCGTATAACAGCGGACATAGGGCTTCGGCTTAGGATCGGCGCTACCGTTCTGGAGCTTGGTAAACTGGGCGCAAATATAGAGGAGCTTCCCGATGAATTCACGGTGTGGCCCAACTGCGGGGAGGGCGATGCCATAGCCACGGCGATCACCGGCTGGCTATGGCACTGGGGATAGCCGGACTTATCGCCGAAGGAGAGACTACCATAAGCGACGCCGCGGTGGTGGATATCTCCTATCCCCAGTTCTGGGAAGATATGGCAAGGCTCAGTGTTTAAGGATTCACGCCATGCAGGATGCAGGATACAGCATAACACCGCTTCTTATTGTCATATCGGGACCTTCCGGGGTTGGTAAGGATGCGCTTCTCTCCCGGATGAAAGAGATGGATCATCCCTTCTTCTATGCCGTAAACGCCACCACGAGGCCGCAGCGACCGGGGGAGACCGATGGGGTTGACTATCACTTTGTTAGTAGAGCAAAATTTACGGAGATGATTGATACAGGTGAACTTCTCGAGTGGGCTAATGTCTACGGCAATCTATACGGGATTCCAAAGAAGCCCGTTCAACAAGCCCTCACCCAGGGTAAAGATGTCATCGTCAGGGTTGATGTCCAGGGGGCTGCCACCATAAAGCATATAATGCCCGAGGCGCTACTCATCTTCCTGTCTCCGCCATCGATGGAGGAACTCGAGCGGCGACTAAGGGAGCGAAAGACAGAAGCAACGGCCGATTTAGAACTTCGCTTGAAGACGGCACAGAGGGAGATGGAGACTCTACCGTTGTTTGATTATGTCGCCGTGAGCCAGAAGGACGGGGTGGATCTGGCGATCTCGCAGATCGAGGCCATCATAACGGCTGAGAAATGCCGGGTTAAGCCAAGAGCAATTGATCTACCGGAGGTATTCCTGGATGGAGAAGAAAAGATACCTGGAGCAGCTTCACACCAGCCGGCCCAGTGAGGTGGTATTACGGTGGAGGAAGCCGCAAGCGAGGTTTCACCCCCTGCACTCTATTGTAAGGTTGGGAAGATATTTCCATCGCCTTTTTAAGAGTTCTGAGGCGTGAGTCCTGAGTCATGGGTCATGGGTCGGGGGCTGATAACTGCCAGCTGACAACTGTCAACTGAAAAAAATGATCGTCATTGCCGGTGCCGGAGTAACGGGCTTCCACATAGCCTATCTGTTGGCCAGGGAAGGTCAGGAAGTGGTGGTGATAGAGCAGTCGGAAAGGGCCATGGACAACGTGCGCCGCCAGCTTGACGTCAAGACCATCCTCGGCAGCGCCGCTACCCCGCGTGTTCTACTTGAGGCCGAGGTGCACCGAGCCGAATTATTCGTTGCCACCACCGGTAGCGATGAAACCAATATGGTGAGTTGCTTCATGGCCAAGGAGATGGGTGCCGGCCGCACCATTGCGCGAGTTCGTAATCCGGAATACTCCGGATATTTCATCACCCCGGCTAAATCGCCCCAGGCGACAAGGCGCGTGATCAGACCGAAAAGCCTGGGGATAGACCTTTTCATAAATCCCGAGATCGAGACCGCAAAGGGGATAGCGGCAATTCTCTCCGGCCTCTACCTCTCCCCGCTGGACGAATTCGCCGGCGGGCGGGTTCAGATAAGGGAATTCAGGGTGCAAAAAGAGGACATGCTGAACCGGCCCCTGAGTGAGCTCGGTCTTCCTCCGTCCTCCATGGTGGTCACTCTAGTCCGCGCCGATGAGAGCAAGATACCACGAGGGGATGACTCTCTGAGGAGAGGTGACCATATACATGTCATTGCCTCTCGAGAAGCGATGCAGGAAGTGATGCTGACATTGGATTCCCCTCGATCCCGAGCGGGGAAAGTGGTGATCCTTGGAGGGGGGCGCGTTGGCTTTCATCTTGCCCGGGAGCTGGGCGGAAGCGGGACTTCGGTTAAGATCATCGAGCCCGACACAGTGTGTTGCCGGGAGCTTGCAGCCAAGCTGGAAAAGGCAGTCGTGATCCAGGGTGAGGTGGCAGACCGTGACCTCCTTATCGAGGAAGGGGTAGCCTCATCGGATGCGCTGATAGCAGCTACCGAAAGCGATGAGCTCAATATCCTCAGCGGACTGGTGGCCAGGAACCTGGGTGTCCCGCGGACCCTGGTGCTGGTTAACAAGCCGGAGTATATCCCCCTGGCCGAAATGGTGAACATCGATACCGCCCTATCTCCCCTCCTGCTTGCCAGCAAGAGGATCGCTCGTTTTGCTCTCCACGGTGGGGTTCTCTCGGTAGCCTTGCTTGGTGGAGAGCAGATACAAGCAATCGAATTCGCCACCAGTTCAAGGGCTCACGTCATCAATAAGAGAATCAGGGAAGCCGGCTTGCCAAAGGAGGCCATTGTAGGTGCCATCGTCCGCGGCGACTCCGTTTTCATCCCTCCGCCCGATGCCACCGTACAATCAGGAGATCATGTAATTATAGTTGCTCCCCTCCCGGCAACTCCGGCAGTAGAGAGGCTCTTCAAGTAAATGAGGTTCAAGCCGGTCTTCCATTACCTGGGGATGGTGCTAACCATCCTCGGTCTCTCTATGCTTCTTCCGCTGGCTTTCGCTCTTTATTATGGGGGGGGCGATTCTCTTGCCTTTGTCCTATCTTTGGTTGCCACCATCAGCACGGGACTGATCCTCTGGCGTTTGATCCCCCGGAATAAGGAAGGAATAAGCCGGCGGGAGGCCCTTTTTCTGGTGGCGCTCATCTGGGTGGTGGCCTCGGCCTTTAGCGCTCTTCCTTTCTGGCTTAGTGGAGCGATCGAGTGTTTTCTCGACGCCTATTTTGAGGCTGTCTCGGGGCTTACCACCACCGGGGCAACTGTTCTGACCTCAATTGAAACCCAGCCTCAGGGCCTTCTTCTCTGGCGTAGTCTCATCCAGTGGCTGGGGGGGATGGGGATTGTGATGCTCTTTGTGGCCATGTTCCCCATCCTGGGCATCGGGGCGGCGCACTTATTCGAGGCTGAGATTCCCGGGCCCCAGGTGGAACGACTGACGGCGCGTATTAGAGATACGGCCAAAATCCTGTGGCAAGTTTACCTCGGCCTATCACTACTCCAGGCCCTGTTGCTCCGGCTTGCGGGAGTGTCACCATTCGAGGCGCTGGTCACCACCTTCAGCACCATGCCAACGGGAGGCTTTCTGCATCTAGACTTGAGTATAGGCGCCTATGATTGCCTCCTGATTGAAGGCATCGTTGCCTTGTTCATGATGGCCGCCGGAGTGAACTTTGGGTTGTATTACTATCTCCTGTGGAGACACCAGCCACAACGTTTTTTCGCTAATGTTGAGCTTCGAGCCTACTTCGCCTTCCTTTTCGGGGCCATCCTCTTCGTCGGGATAGACCTGGTAAGAAGCATGGGCCTGTCGGTGGGAGAAGCGCTCCGCTACGCCGGCTTTCAATCCATATCCATCATGACAACCACCGGCTTCACCACCGCCGATTTCACTGCCTGGCCGGAGTTCTCCAGAGCGGTCCTGCTTGCACTGATGCTCATCGGCGCCTCGGCCGGCTCTACCGGAGGGGGCCTGAAGGTTATCAGGGTTCTAGTGCTGGTCAAGTTAGCTTATCGCCAGATATTACTGGCCTTCAATCCCCGGGCGGTTATCCCCTTAAATCTGGGGGGGGGTACCCTGCCGTCGGGAATCGTCACCAGAATTGCCGGGTTTGCCATTTTGTACTTCACTATCCTCGTAGGCGCCTTCCTGATAATGAGTGCTGTTGGACTGGATCAAACCACTGCTCTCTCTTCGGTACTGGCTACCCTGGGGAATGTTGGCCCCGGGATGGGGCTGGTGGGGCCGGCGGAGAATTACCTCTTTATCCCCGCTGCCGGCAAGCTCACTCTGATAGTGTGCATGCTGGTGGGGCGACTGGAGCTTTTCACCTTTCTGGCTCTCTTCAGTCCATCCTTCTGGAAATGGCGCTAATCGGGTTCACGGTTCACCGTTCACGGTTCCGGGTTGGGGGCTAGCCGTTGAACCTTGAACCGGGAGGCTAGCTCTTGCCGAGGTCCTCCAGATTGAGGTTGTCGATGAAATCACGGAAGGCGGAAATGCTCTTTAGCTCTTCCTCAGTCACTTCACTCTTGCCACCTTTATGCTGGGGCATAGGTTTCCCGGTCTCACTATCGATCAAGATCCCTGCTCGATCCAGCACCCCCTCTTCCACGTAAATGGGTGCGTCAGCCCGTATCGCGATAGCCATAGCGTCGCTGGGGCGGGAATCTACCTCCAACAGCTGTCCTTTCACATCCAGGATCAACCTGGCATAAAAGGTATCATTCTGGAGATCGTTAACGACAACCGAGTTTACCCTGGCCCCCAACTTAGTGATGATCGATTCCATCACGTCATGGGTCAATGGTCGAGGTGAGATAACCCCTTCCAACTTGCTGGTTATGGCATCTGCCTGAGCAGGCTCGACCCAGATAGGAAGGCAGCGCTGGGTGTCTTTTTCCCTGAGGATCACCACACGCTGATGATTCTTCGCGCGTATGCTTTCGACACTCATCTCAATCATTTTAGAATACCTCCTTGTGAACCCTGTATCTAGAATTATATATCAGCTTACACCCATTGTCAATACATAAGGGCCTATCAGCGGTCAGCAACTTAAAACCTAAAACTTACCGGACATTGTCCTCATGCTCCATGTGGGCTATAATTAAGCTGTAAGCGTTCACCAACTTAAAACTTAAAACCTAAAACTTAAAACTCAAAAATGTCAAGTCATGATGCTGCCGCCATACGACACTTGAAGGAGGCCATAGCGGATGGCAAGCACTGGTATATCGCCTTGCTCGAGGCTATTGCGCTCTGGACCCTGGCCGAGGAGACCTATGCGGGACGTCATTACCGGTACCTTATCTCCGGCCAGGCCTTCGACTGGCTCTTACTGGCGGAGCGCCTGAGCGCGGATATCGGCAACCTCATCCCCGAAGAGGAAAGAATCGAACTGCTCTTCGGGCGGCCGCCCATCGAGCTTTCCAGCGACGAATTCAAGGCGCTAATCGGAGATGAGAAATATCAAGCTCATCTCAACTATTTCTACGGCATTACGGTGGAGCAAGCCCTGCATTTGGCGGTTGAGATGGAAATAGAGAAAGAGCAGATTGGTCACCGCCAGCGCAGGGGCGACATCTTCGAGCGGATATACGGTTTTAGCGAGCTGGTCCTCCTCGAGCGATTCAGGCAGAAAGCCGGCTACCCTCAGAGTGACAGCATCACCCTCGCCGAACTCAACGAGTTCACTTACTGGCTCTTCAAGTATCGGGTCGAAAACTCCGACAGCTCGCGTCTTGCCAGCGACACCAGGAAGGCACTGAGGCAACTGGAAGAGT
>JALPXQ010000068.1 GCA_023271515.1 Dehalococcoidia bacterium
AGGCATTGCTGCACATCATATGCTATAATGGTTCCCGGATTCTGACCTGGAATGCACATGCGGCAAGAGCTGGAACAGATATACCACTGCCTTTTGGATCACTACGGACCACAGCACTGGTGGCCGGCCGATGAGCCCTTCGAGGTAATCATCGGGGCCATCCTCACACAGTCAGCGGCCTGGGCAAACGTGGAAAAAGCCATCCTCAATCTAAAGGAAGCCGGAACTCTGAGCCCTGCCTCCTTGAATCGAATCCCTGTTGGTGAGCTGGCTGATCTCATTCATCCCTCAGGTTACTATAATGCCAAGGCACGCAAGATTAAGGCGTTCGTTGAGCGGCTGGGAGAAAGCTATGGGGGATCATTGGAAAGGATGTTCGCTCTCCACATAACTGCGCTTCGCCGCGAGCTTCTCTCGATCTATGGGATCGGGCAGGAGACTGCCGATTCGATAATCCTCTACGCCGCCCGAAAGCCGGTATTCGTCATCGATGCCTATACAGGCCGCATTGTAGCCCGGCTGGGTCTGAGCACCAATAAAGCCAGCTATACTGCCCTGCAGGCACTATTCATGGACCATCTTCCACATGATGAGAAACTCTACAACGAATACCATGCCCTCCTCGTCCGGCATGGCAAGGAGACATGTAAACGCTCTCCCCTTTGCCATCACTGCTGCTTGGGTGATTTGTGCCGATTCCCTGGTTAGAGGATTTATTCTACCACAGCGCTATTTGCAATCCCTTTCCCTCTGGTATATAGTTAATTAGGAGAGAGTTAAAGTGACGCAATTGGAACAGGCACGAAGGGAGATTGTCTCGCCTCAGATGAGGATCGTGGCGGAGAAAGAGGGACTCGACCCGGAATTGGTGCGGCGAGGGGTAGCCGATGGTTCGATCGTCATCCCGGCCAATGTCAATCACCAGGGGCTCGACCCCTGCGGCATCGGCAAGGGCCTTCGCACCAAGGTCAATGCCAATATCGGCACCTCTCCCGATTTCGGCGATATCGAAACCGAAGTCCAAAAGCTCCAGGTATGCATCGATGCCCGGGCCGATACGGTTATGGATTTAAGCACCGGCGGTGACATCACCGCCATTCGACGCGCCATCCTGGATAAGTGCCCCCTCCCCCTGGGGACGGTTCCCATCTATCAAGCGGCTGTTGCGGCGATCGAAAAGCATGGAGCTATCGTCACGATGACCGCCGATGAAATGTTCGCCGCCATCGAAGAGCACGCTCGGGACGGGGTCGATTTTTTGACCGTACACTGTGGGGTAAACCAGAAGACCATCGACAGACTGAAGGGAGACCGGAGACTCACCGATGTCGTATCCCGAGGCGGCTCCTTCCTCATTGGATGGATACTGCACCACGGGCGCGAAAATCCCCTCTACGAGCAGTACGACCGCTTGCTGGAGATCGCCAGGGAATTCGATGCGACCCTTAGTTTGGGCGACGGACTGCGCCCCGGGAGTCTTGCCGATGCCTCGGATCGAGCGCAATTTGAGGAGCTACTGACCATCGGCGAGCTGGTGGATAGAGCCCGCCAGGCGGGGGTGCAAGTGATAGTTGAGGGGCCGGGGCACGTGCCGTTAAATCAGATCGAAGCTAATGTGCAGATTCAGAAGCGCGTCTGCAAAGGGGCTCCTTTCTACGTTTTGGGGCCTCTGGTTACCGATGTGGCTGCTGGCCATGATCACATTACAGCGGCCATCGGTGGAGCAGTGGCGGCGGCCGCCGGTGCCGACTTCCTGTGCTACGTCACTCCTTCGGAACATCTAGCCCTTCCCGATGCTGATGAGGTAAGAGAGGGAGTCATCGGGGCTCGCATTGCGGCCCATGCCGGAGATATAGTCAAGGGAATCAAGGGTGCCTGGGATTGGGATTATCAAATGTCCACCGCACGCAAGAGGCTCGACTGGGATAGCCAGCTCAAACTCGCCCTGGATCCGCAAAAGGCAGCCCAGATTCATGCCCGCCAACCGACAGGTGGCGGTGGCTGCAGCATGTGCGGGAATTACTGCGCCATGGAGTTGGTCAGTGAGTATCTGGGCTACCCCAAGAAGCAATGCTGAACTCATAACAAGGGGATCTCGTTGAGTTGATAGCCTGGGAGCTGTTTCAGGATGGAGTATTCTATGGGGAATCAGAAACTTAAAGCTGGACTGCTCGCAGGCCTCATCACAGCGATTGCATTGATAGTCACGGTATCCTGCGTCCCCCGGGTGAGAGTGACGCCCGAGGAGTTCATCGTCACCACCAATCCAGCCTGGCAGCGTCACCCCTCCATCAGCGGCGCGATAGTTGTATGGCAAGATCGCGCCGCTGCTCTCAACGACAACATCTATGCTTATGATCTTGAGAACGGAACCGAGTTCGTTATCTCCACCGATCCAGGATTGGCCGGCGATCCCGATATAAGCGGCGGCATCGTTGTCTGGGCGGATAACCGCAATGGTAACTGGGACATCTATGGCTACGATCTGGAGATCGGTGACGAGTTCCCCATCTGCACCAACGCCGCGGAGCAGCAGAGCCCGGTTATTGATGGTAACGTGATTGCCTGGGTAGACCAGCGCCGCGGGAACCGGGATATCTATGGCTATGATTTGGCCGCCGGGTTCGAGTTCGCCATTTGCACCAACCACGCCGAGCAGTGGCATCCAGCAATCAGCGGGAATGTCCTGGTCTGGATGGACCGGCGCAATGGCAACTGGGACATCTATGGAGCCAGGCTACTGAGGAACCCGTAGCGTGAAAGCAGAGATAATCTCCATCGGCACCGAGATTCTCCTCGGAGAGATAGTCGATACCAATGCCCCCTACCTGGCCGGACAACTACCACTGCTGGGCATCGATCTCCACTGGATCACCCAGGTGGGTGACAACCAGGTGCGAGTAGTCGAAGCCCTGGAGCGGGCATGGGGCCGCTCTGACCTGATTATCACCACTGGAGGCCTCGGCCCGACCGAGGATGATCTCACCCGCGAGTCCGTCGCGGCAATGCTCGGCGAGGAGATGAAAGTCGATCCCGACCTCGAGAAATGGCTGCGAGGTCTATTCACCCGGCTCGGCTACGAGATGCCGGAACGGAACCTCAAGCAGGCCACACTCATCCCCTCAGCAAGAGCAATCCCTAACCCCAGAGGAAGCGCTCCCGGCTGGTGGATAAAGAGAGACGACAGGATACTTCTCGCCATGCCCGGTCCCACGGGAGAGATGCAGCGGATGTGGGAGAGGGAGGTCAGGGATGAGCTTCGCCGAACGATCAGCACGGCCATCATCGTCTCTCGAACGCTCAAGATATTCGGATTGCCCGAAGCAAAGGTTGATGAACTGGTGAGCCCCCTTCTCTCCTCCACGAACCCCACGATCGGGGTTTACGCCAGGCCAAGCGGCATTGAGCTTCGCCTGACGGCCAAGGCCTCCTCGCAGGAGGAAGCCGAGAAAATGATCGCCCCCCTGGAGGCGCAGATCCGCTCCATAATCGGCGACCGTATCTGGGGCACCGACGACGAAACCATAGAAAAGGTGGTCGGCGACCTCCTCCAGGAGAAGGGCCTGACTCTGGCAACCATGGAATCCTGTACCGGCGGACGGCTGGCCGACCTCCTTACGGATGTTCCCGGAAGCTCCCGCTATTTCAAAGGGGGCCTGGTGACCTACTCCAACGAAATGAAGGTAGCCTTCGGGGTTGCCCCCGAATTGATAACCCGGCACGGCGCCGTCAGCTCTCCGGTTGCCGAGGCAATGGCTGTGGCCGCCAGGAGATGTTTCGACACTGATATCGGGATCGGGATAACCGGGGTAGCCGGGCCGGAGGAGATCGAGGGAAAACCGACGGGCACGGTTTACATCGGGATCACAGACGGAACGAGAACTCGGTCAACCCGCACCGTCTTTCCCCAGCACCGCCGGCAAATAAAGCTCTATGCCGCCATGGGGGCTCTCAGCGAACTGAGGCGACTTTTGCGTGATACTCATTAGTCCCCCATTGATCCCAATCCACCCTGCCCCGGGAACCCCCGCAGTCGACAATCGATGTGAAGAATATGTTTGAATCAAGAACAAAGGTTTTCTATGGCTGGTGGGTCGTGCTATCGAGTGCTCTCATCGGCTGCTATATTTCAGGGGCCTTCTTCTACGGATTCACCGCATTCGTAATCCCGATGACTGCCGAGTTCGGCTGGAGTTATCTGGCATTCTCGTTGGCTGCCTCCCTCCGTGGCATCGAAAGGGGGCTGGCCGCCCCTTTGATGGGCTTGCTGGTTGACAGATTGGGGCCGAGAAAGCTGATCTTCTGCGGCGTACTTGTGGCTGGTATGGGATTCATCCTGCTCAGCCGCACAAGTTCGCTCGCCATGTTCTACGGCGCATGTATCGTTCTCTCAATAGGCTTCAGCGCTTCCGCCAATGTGGTGCTGACAACGGCAGTGGCACACTGGTTCCACCGCAGAGTGAGCCTGGCCATGGGCCTGATGACCACCGGTTTCGGCATGGGTGGCCTCCTCCTGCCCGTTGTGATGTGGCTCATCAATCACTATGAGTGGCGGACGACCCTGCTTCTCCTCGGGATAGGGACCTGGATCATCATTCCTTTGCTGGCACTGGTCATTCGACACAAGCCGGAGCAGTACGGATATCTGCCTGATGGCGACCTCATACCCGCCATGGAGAATGCAGAGTCCGATACAAATATGAGGGAATTCGATGCAAAACTAGCTCTCAGGACACGCACATTCTGGCTTCTATCCCTCTCCTTCGCCATCCGCTTCATGGGGGTGGGTGCGGTGATCCTTCATGTGATGCCCTATCTCACCAGTGTAGGACTTGCCTCAGGATCGGCTGTACTGGTAGCAACCTTCATTCCCCTGCTGAGCATCCTCGGGCGACTGGGCTTCGGATGGCTGGGCGACGTTTTCGCCAAGAGGTACGTCCTGGCCCTCACCGCCGCTTTTCAGGCTATCGGATTGCTTGCCTTCTGCTATACCCCCTCCTTATGGGCGCTGATCATCTTCCTGATCACCTTCGGCTTGGGATACGGAGGCGCCATCGCTCTGCGACCGGCTATCCAGAGGCAGTATTTCGGCCGGAGTGCCTTTGGGTCCATTCAGGGCGCGAGCATAGCCGTCATGACCATCGGAGGGATCGTCGGCCCGGCTTTCGCCGGCTGGATATTCGATATCAGGGCAAGCTATCAACTGGCCTGGCTGATCCTCGCTATCGTGACCGCCATAGCCATACCCCTCATCATGGTGATAGAGCTCCCTCGAAATCAGCGTCAAGTGAGTTCATCTGCGTAGACCAGATGGAGGAACTGCTTCAGGATCCTGGCGGTAGCTCCCCAGATCACCTGATCCCCATAATGATAGGAGTAGGCCATAAAGGTTCTTCCGCCATCGGTTACGACTTCCTCTCGAAAATTGGCCTTATCCCGAAGCGCAGCCAGGGGAACTTCGACCAGCCCCGCCACTTCACCACGGTTTATCTCGAAGTCGTATGGGTAGGGAATAAGCCCCACAAAGGGTGAGACGGCAAATCTGGTGGAGACAGTGCTCTCATCGTCCAACTCTCCCAATATCTCCACCGCTTCAGGTCGGAGTCCAATCTCCTCGAAACCCTCCCTCAGGGCGGTAGCAAGGAGATCTCTGTCGCCCTCATCCTTCCTGCCCCCGGGGAAAGAGATTTGTCCCTTGTGGTACTCCACCCTCTCGGTTCTCCTGGTAAACAGGACGTAATACTCACCCGCCTTCTCATAGACAGGGACGAGCACCGCTGATGAAATCAACCCCGGATCAGAGATGCGCTTCTTCTCCCGGCTTCTGAGGGTTTGATTTATCCTTTCCTTCATGGCAGCATCTTGTCAGGCATTACGAGCATCCCATTGCAGCACGAAGCTGCCCTTTCGTTCCGTGCCGATAGTGGTCTCGGGGCCGTGCCCGGAATAAACGATCGTTTCATCCGGCAGTACCATGAGCTTGTTGAAGATGCCATTCTCATGCAGCGCAAAGGCCGCCCCGGTTTTCTCCTTCACCTGCTTCACGGCACCTACATGATCAATATGGCTATGGGTGGCGACGATACCCACCACGTAACAGTTGGACATGAATGGACCTACAGTGAGTATCTTCAGGATCAATTCTTGCCTCCCTTCTCGCTCGCAAGAACACACCTGCTTATTGTATCATACCAGGGCTGACCAGCAAAACATATGAGAACTGCCGTGGTAGTAATGCTGGAAAACATGCCGACCAATCCTGATTCCTGTCATGTGTTCACAACAGACTTGTCCTCGCGAGCTTGTCCCTGCGAAGGCAGGGACGCGGGGAAGGATAGCATGTTTTTGGAGTCGCTGGCAACCCTCTGCATGAAATGGCCGCCGTTTTGCGTATTTTTATATTGCCAAAGACAGGGCGTGGGGATCAATCTGGATTTCCATTTCTTGTTCTCTTCAAATCCCCATCATTATAACTGTTGGCTATGGCAGATAACGTTTTCGGTGTTTATGAAGTGCGAGCGCAAGCAAGCATTTGGGTGAGCACAGCGAAACACAAACACCGTGTTATCTG
>JALPXQ010000069.1 GCA_023271515.1 Dehalococcoidia bacterium
CCGTGCTACCTTCACCAGCATCGCGGGGGTCGCCTCATCCCTGGCAAGGAGCCTGTCCAGACAGCGTTCCCGCGGCAGTTGACGCATCTTCACGGCGTATTCTACAACCTCACCGGTGCCCCCCACAAAGAACTGCCCCTCATTTTGGGTCACCTCGACTACCCCGAGGTAGATCTCCGGGGCGAGGCGGCTGTTCAGTTCTACCTCTTGCCGGCAGTAAAAGTGCCGCTTCTCCAGGGTGCTGAAATCGAGGTAGCCGAGATCAACCGGCTTCTTGATCTTGTAGGCAAAATCGCCAAGGAGGAAAACGAAGGACATCTGCGTCTGCATCAGATCGACATGCCCGGGATTCTCCGGATAGGCGTCTCCCTTCAGCAATGCCCGAACCAGCGGTGGTAACGGCCCCATTATGCCCTTTGCGCCTCGATCGTGTCCGCCTTCCCGCCCTTCCTCTTCTCCTCGATCTTCTTCTTCCTGCGGCGATGCTTAAGACTGGCTACCCTCTTCGTCTTATTCATAGTTAGTTCTCCAATCCAAAGGTTGCGGTCACACGCTCACCGGCCGAGTACTTGTCTCCCGGGATAACCGCATGGCCTAATCTAACTCTCCTGCCGATCATATCCATGGTGGCTCCATCGCAGTCTACATCGATGATGTTACCCATAAGCCACGGGCCTTCGTCAAGCTCGACGATGCCCACAATGTATGGGGCCTGAAACCCTTCTGACGCCACCCGGATGACGGTGAAGGTTCTGATCTCTCCCCTGCCGCTGAGCTCGACGATGTCCAGGTCCTCGCTGGCACACTCGATACACACCTTCTTCGGGGGCACGGTGTAGCCACCGCAGGCATTGCATTTGAGTCCCAGCAGCCTGTTCTCTCTCAGCGCACTGGTATACGCCTTGTGAGTCAGTTTATATTCCATGTTTACCAGCCCCCTGTGGCTCAATGCCCGCCTGAGTATAGGCCTGCTTTGCCGATAGGATTCGAGCCTTCATCCTGGTGAAGTCCTTCTGATTGTGGAGAGGGCCGGCGGAACACTGCCCCACGCCGGCGATCAGAACGGGCTTGTCGGTCAGCCTCCTGGTCTTATCCCTGGAGGCCAGGACCAGTGCCGCGGCGCCATCGGAGAAGGGGCAACAATCGTAGAGCTGCAAGGGATCGGCGATTACGGGATTCACCTTGATATCACGAAGGAACTCCATCTCATCAGCCCAGGTGGGAACCGGCTGCCCCCTCTGGGTTGCTCTGGCTATCCGCGCCTCCATGAGGTCTCTAATGGTTGCCTGGAATTGAGCCTTGGGATTGAGCTTGCCGTTCTGATGGTTCTTGATGGCAACCATTGCCATTTGCTCCTTGAGTTTGACGAGTGGTATCCCATACTTATGGGAATAGAGGTGAGCCAGCATGGCGAAGACCCCGGGAAAGGTGATCCCCGCGGGGCCCTCGTAGTAGCTATCGCTGCCCATGGCAAACGTCCGCGTGGCATAGGGGGTGTCCATCACCAAGACCCTCTCGGTGCCACCGACGAGCACGATATCATTATACCCCGAAGCTACCCACATGAAGGCATCCCTGATCGCCACCGAGGCGGTAGCGCAGACACCCTCGAATCCCTTCCTCATGTGAGCCCAGCACGTTACCAAAGAAAAGCGCCTCGATATCCTTTGGCTTGAGATTCGACTCGTTGATGGCCTCCATGGCAGCCTCAGAGAACATCTCGATGTTGGTATTCTATGAGACGCCGAACCTGGTCATCCCCACGCCGATTACTGCAACCTCTCTCCTCTCTCCCCTCCTTGTGAGCGCCTGAACTCCCTCGACACCTCGGCCGTCAACTCCAGGGCCCGCTCCGCTGATCGGGGCGAGATCGAGGCCAGGCCGCAGGACGGGGTAATCAGGCTTTGTTCCAATAATCTATCATAATCGATGCCATTGTCTGAAAGCAAACCCATCAGCTTCTCCAGATGCCCCAGTAGCTTCGAGGCGGTCTCTCCAGACAGCATCGCCTCATCGCTGGGGACGATTCCCCAGGAAAGCACGCCACCTCGATCGAGGAAGGCCTTGATTTCAGCCGGATATAACGTCAGCGACTCACCGTAGTTGTAGGCATCGAAGCTGAGGATATCGATGGTCGTATTCATCAGGACGGGCCAGTCGGCATTCCCGCAGCAATGGATTCCCTTAAGTCCTCTGAGGCCAGACAGTGTCTCATCGATGAGCCCGACGACCATATCAGCCGAAACCGCCACAAATGCCGAACCCGTTGAGGCAAGATATGGCTCATCGAGGAAGACAATGGTATTGGGCGAAAGTCTGGAGAGCTCCCTCTCCTGCCACCTGGCCTTTAAGGCGAGGTGTTTGGCCAGGGCATCGGCGAGGGTATCATCATACAGGATGGGACGGCGATCCTGGTCGGTAACCATCAGTCCGAAGCTGATAGGCCCGGTCACCTGCCCCTTCACCGCAAGGGCCGAGCCCAATTCCCGGGAGAGAAACCGGTGGAATCCGGCGGCGTATTCCGGGCTTATGGCATACTGCTGGAGATCATTGTCCATATAGGCGGCATAGAGTCTTCCCAACGGATCAGAGAGGTCCACCGAGCGGTCGACGTAGATACGATCGCTCTCCTGAATCAAGCCGGGAAAGCCTTCACTGAACTGGGTATACATGCTCTCCAGAAAGGATCGAAGGGGCAACTGCGGCCAGACGGGTATGTCGGGCAGATGCGCCAGAACGACCGAGCAAGCCTCAGCAGGGTCGGTGTGCGGCATGCTGCCGATGGCGGTGGGTAAGCCTCCGGGTTTGAACGTCTTGTCAGTCCTTTTCGCGCCTTCCCCCGTTAGAGAATTCCAAAGCAAATATCGTGAGTGTTCAACCGTCATCACTTTCACTCATTACTCAGAACTGAGTGCCTATTTCAGGTACCTGCCAATTAGAACCGCCAGCTCCTCCTTCATCCGTTCCGGGATAAGTCCCGGCGGGGTGACCATGCCGGTTCTCAGGGCATGAGCGCATTCACAGTCCCTCCTGCCGGGAATGCGCGGTGAGGCGATCTTGATGATCTCCTTGGCGGTGCTGATGTTTTCCGCCAGGATGGCAAGTATCGTCTCTACAGTTACCGGCTCCTTCTCGTCATGCCAGCAGTCATAGTCGGTGATACAGGCGAGGCTGGCGTAGCACATCTCCGCCTCTCTCGCCAGCTTGGCCTCCGGCAGGACGGTCATCCCGACGATGCTTGCCCCCCAGGAACGATAGAGACGGGATTCCGCCCTGGTGGAGAACTGGGGGCCTTCCATGGCGATAAACGTACCTCCTTTATGCACTGTGGCTCCGGCATCCCGAGCTGCCTGGTGAAGTATCTCACTTAATGTCTGGCAAAAGGGCTCGGCAAAGGCGATATGAACCACCAGGCCATTCCCGAAAAAGCTGTTCACCCGGTTCCGGGTGCGGTCAATAAGCTGGTCGGGGATGACCAGGTGGCGTGGTTCCAGCTCTTCTCTAAGGCTGCCGGCCGAATTGATGGAGATGATCCACTCCACGCCCAGAGATTTGAGGGCGTAGATATTTGCGCGTGAGGGAAGTTCAGTTGGATTGATACGGTGGCCCCGGCCATGTCTGGGGAGAAAGGCGATGCCCGTCCCTTCGAGTGTGCCCGTAATAATTGAGTCGCTGGGATCGCCGAAGGGCGTCTTAACCTTTACCTCTTCGATATCACGGAGCCCTTCTATCTCATAGAGACCGGTTCCTCCAATGACCCCGAGTTTCACTTCCGGCATTGGCTCCTCCTTCCTAAGCTTTCAATATATGGCTCTCTCGCTATCCCCTGCTCAGTGATGATAGCCGTCACATAGCGGTGCGGTGTCACATCGAAGGCGGGGTTAGCCACCCCCACCCCATCAGGCGCAATGCGCGCCCCGCCAATCCGGGTCACCTCGTCCGCACTTCTCTCTTCAATCGGAATCTCAGTCCCCGACTTGACCGAAGGGTCTATGGTGCTGGTGGGAGCGGCCACATAGAAGGGAACGGCGTTTTCTTTTGCCAGAACGGCGACGCTGTAGGTCCCGATCTTATTTGCCACATCTCCATTGGCGGCGATCCGGTCTGCCCCCACAACCACACAGTCTATCTTTCCCTGACTCATGAAGTGTCCCGCCATGCTGTCGGTTATCAGGGTTACGGGTATCTGCGCCTCTACCAGTTCCCAGGCAGTTAGCCGGGCGCCCTGAAGTAAGGGGCGGGTCTCATCGGCAAATACCTGAATTCGTTTCCCCTGCTCGCGGGCGGTCTTGATTACCCCCAACGCCGTGCCGTAGCCCGCCGTAGCCAGCGCCCCGGCATTACAGTGGGTCAGGATGGTGAAACCGTCTTCTATAAGCTCAGCACCAAGCAGTCCGATGCGCCGGTCGGCTTCCTCGTTTTCCCTCTCGATACGCTTTGCCTCCTCAACCAGCGCCGCCTTGATCCCTGACATCGCTGAACCTTCCCTTCGCTTCCTGTCATTCTGAGCGTAGCGAAGAATCTCCTGGCGCTCAGGGCAGGCTCCGGCTGCCCGAGTCATCCGGTCCAGCGCCCAGAAGAGATTAACCGCCGTGGGACGCGTGGAGGCTAACTCTCGAGAGATAGTGCCCCATTTGCTCAGAAATTCCTCCCTGGAGCCTGCCTCGATCGCTTGAGCCCCCAGTGCCAGCCCGTAAGCGGCGGCCACCCCGATAGCTGGTGCGCCACGAACTCGCATCTCCCTGATCGCTTTCGCCACCTCAGCGTAATCCGCCAGATCAAGGAAGACAACCTCCGCGGGCAGCCTGGTCTGGTCGAGAACCCTTATCACTGTGTCGCGCCACTCGACGGGTTTTACCGGCACTCCCTCACCTCCAGAATCGGGCCAGGAGGCTCTTCCTCAAATCCATGGCTTTCTCCGGGCAGAGTTCGTAACAACATAGACAGAGAATGCACTTCTTATAGTCAACGCGGACAGGTCTTTCCTCGATGTAAATAGCGTCCACCGGGCAACTATTCGTACAGACACCGCAATTGGTGCATTTATCCGCCCTTGCCCGCGGCCTGACCATTATCCGCCGGGCAATGAGGCCGAGGATAGGTCGAGGAATGCTCCTCACCACCGCATTAGAGGGCAGAAGAAAATCTTCAACCACCTTTAATGGTTGCCCCAGGACTTCTATCTGTCTCAGATCGGACGTCCCCAGTTTCCGCTGCGCCGCCGCGCGAGTGGTGGGCACATCAAAAGCTTTCAGGCCTATCATCGCCTGAGCCACCGTATCGAGGGCTACGGAGTCCCGGCCGGCCAGGATAACCCCGATATCTCGCAATTTATCGGAGACCGGCCCGTTCCCTTCCATCCCCACCACGGCATCCATGAGAGCTAACTTCGGCCTGGCCACGGAAAATATATCCACGACGGCCTCCCCCAGGTCATCCGGCCTGGGGCAACGTCTGTGAAACTCTAGCTTGCCCCCGCCGGGAATCAGGCCAAGAAGATTCTTCACTGCCCCGGTGAAAAGGGTAAGACTGTGGGTCTTGAGTTTGGGGACGGTGATCAGAGCATCCACCTCCAGCACCGAGCGGGAAAGATGAAGTCTCTGGTAGATTACGCCATCGGCAACTTCAACTTCCAGTATCTCCCGATCCAGGCTTATTAAGGGCGCCCCCGTGACTCTGGAGACCTCACTATAGCCGCAAACCTCCCAGAAATGGCTCAGCTCCCGGTTCGTTTCCCCGGGACTGTCGCCGATGAGCGCCTCCGCCCCCGCCTCCTGCACCAGTTCGACTAGTGCCCTGACGACCGCCGGATGGGTAGTCACCCCCTCATCCGGGGGGCGCGCCGAGAGCATGTTGGGCTTAACCAGAACGCGGTTTCCTCTCTCTGCGATCCCCTCCCACCCGCCGATGAGGGAGACAGCTTTCCTGATGGCCTCTTTCACCCTCCTTATATCGTAGTCAGCACATTCAACAATCGAGATCTTCGTATTGTTCATTGGATATTCTTACCGCTGCCACGCCGGTAAGCACCTGGATCTGAGTGAATTCTATCACATGGATGGGGGTGAAGTGCGAGTCGACCGAAGCAACCTCAATCGCTTGAAGCTAGGAACGAGATTGCTTCACTACCTTCGCTCCTGCCTGCCAGGAAGGCTTCCCCTGAGGGGTCACCCCGAAGGGTTAGTCCGATCAGGATTGAGCGGTTTGGCGAGCAACCGTGAACCCCTGGGCCTGCGGCCGGGGGCAGGCCTGACAACCGGAGTAATTATCCCTTCTACTTAGACAGCCGCCGGTGTCTGACCGGGGAAAAGCGCCTTCCATTTCTCCAGTAACTGCTCCCGGGACTCCTCGTGGTCCGGATCAGGGATACAGCAGTCCATCGGACAGACCTCAACGCATTTTTGAGACTCAAACCATCCGACGCACTCGGTGCACCTCGTGGGATCGATCTCGTAGATTTCATCTCCCTCTGTGATCGCCTCATTCTTGCATTCGGGTTCACAGGC
>JALPXQ010000007.1 GCA_023271515.1 Dehalococcoidia bacterium
ACTCGAACCCACGACAGCCTGCTTGGAAGGCAGGAGCTCTACCACTGAGCTACTCCCGCTTATTTCATTGTTTCATATAGTATTGCAGAGCCTAAAGCATCAACGACAATAGCAACAGCTTTGTGTTCTGGTCTAAGGTTACTGCTTAATATGACGCAGACGGTAACAAGAAAGATACCAGGGATTATCATGTTCTTCAAACTGTCTTTATCGTTTGTCATCGAACACATCCTAATCTGGACAAGCCAGAACCATAACAGGAGATGTCATTCCTGCGTAAGCAGGAATCCATTTGGGATCACACATGATCTGCTGCGGCAGGTAGATTCCTGCCGCAGCAGGAATGACATGTTGCTGGGTCAGGGACAAGCGGGACTAAATCGTTGCAGATTTTCCTGCCATTTCGCGCAAGACTTCAGATATTAGGTGACGAATACATTATAACAGTACAGAGCAGTTGCTGTCCACTACACAAAGACCTTTTCGGGCCGCCACGAGCCGGTCTCAGCGTTAAAGCGGATGAGGGCCAGAAATCGCCCGTCGGAAGAGTAGGCCCGGCGCTGTTCTCCGCTAGCAGCATCCTCGTCATCTCGCTGAGACAGAGGGCGACCGTGCACCAGGGCATCCTCACCGGCTGCATCAACCGCAATCGCCGCAAGATGAGAGAGCACGCTATCGGGAGGGTGAATAAAGGTTTCCCAATATCCGTGCTCGAAAACGTCCTCGAGCTCTGCAAGCGAGATCGATTCGTCAATGTGGAAAATTCCGGTTTGGAGTCGCACCAGTCCCGCTAAGTGGGCCCCGCAACCCAGAAGCTGACCCATATCATGAGCCAGTGAACGGATATATGTCCCTTTGCTGCACTCCACTTCGATCGAGAGGATCGGGCTCTGCCAATCCAGCAGATCGAGGCGATATATGGTGACCATCCGGGGTTTTCGGGGCACCTCGATTCCGGTCCGCGCCAGGTGATAAAGCGGTCTCCCGCGGTGTTTGATGGCGCTGTACATCGGGGGTATCTGCTCGATCGGACCGCGGAATGAGTTAATGGCTGATTCGATCTGTTCCAGTGTCAATGAGGATGCATCTCCTCTCCCGGTGGTAGTGCCGCTTGCGTCATAGGTGGTGGTAGCCCGCCCGAACTCTACCCTGGCCCGGTACACCTTTGGCGACTCAACCAGGAATCTTGCCAGCCTTGTTGCCCGGCCAAGGAGAATGGGCAAGACCCCCGTGGCCTCGGGATCGAGGGTTCCGCTGTGGCCTACCTTTCGTTCTCCACTCAGTTTCCGCACCCGGGCCACCACCCGGAACGAGGTCATCCCCTGAGGTTTGTTAAGGTTTATGACCCCATGGATACTACTCATCGGAAATCTGCTCCATCAAATGGAGCAGGCGCTCCCCGCGCTCGATATTATCATCTCGCTCAAATATGAGTTTGGGGGTGTAGCGCAAGCGGAGACGAGCCCCCAATTCACGGCGCAGGAAACCAGCGGCCGCGGCGAGCCCCTCGAATATCCCTGCTTTCTCTTCCTCACTGCCCATAACACTGATCGATACCCTGGCCTGTGTCAGATCAGGAGAAACGTCAACTTCGGTAACGCTGATAAACCCCTTAATGCGGGGGTCGTTAACCTGGCGGAACAGCAAGTCGCTGATTTCGCGGCGAATGGCGTGATTGATTCGCTTCTGGCGCCGGCTCATTGCTTTTCCTTGCGATAGAACTCAATGATATCGCCGATAGTGAAATCGGAGAAACCCTCGATTCCGATGCCACACTCGGAGCCGGCGGGCATCTCGGGGACACTCTCCTTGAAGTGTTTCAGACTGCTCACTCTGGATTCGTGAACCACTTCTCCGTTGTGCAGGACCCTTGCCAGGCTCCCGCGACTCACTTTCCCATCGGTGACGTAGCAACCGGCTATCTTGCCATGCTTGACGGCAAAGGAGGCACGGACCTCAGCATGGCCCTCGAGGACATCGATGTAGGTGGGCTCTAACATTCCGGTTATGGTCTTCTCTATATCCTCAATGAGTTTGTAGATTATCTGATAACCACGTATCTCCACACCTGCCGAATCGGCCAGATGCTTAACTCTGGGCTCGGGGCGGGTGTTGAAACCGATGATGATAGCTCTGGATGCAACGGCCAGCATCACATCGCTTTCGGTGATACTGCCGCTCCCGGCGTGGATGATCCTGACCTGTACCTCTTCATTCTCTAATCGTTCCAGGGATCTTCTGATCGGCTCGATGCTCCCATCTACATCTGTCTTGATGATGAGATCAAGGCCTTTGGCTGCCCCAGCACGTATCTGGGAGGAGATGTCGTCCAGAGTCGGTGATTTGCCCGTGCGGATCTGCTGCTCGGCCTGGAATTCCTCCACCCTGGCTCGTGCCTTACGCTCGTTGGCCACTACGGTGAAGATGTCGCCGGCAAAGGGCACCTTGCTTAGCCCCATGATTTCTACCGGTACCGACGGTCCTGCCGATTTAACTGGCTTGCCCTCATGATCGAACATGGCCTTGATCTTGCCCCAATGGGCGTTCGCCACGAGAATGGTATCTCCGATCCTGATGGTTCCCTTCTGTACCAGCAGGGTGGTCAGGGGCCCCCTAGTATTGTCCAATCTTGCTTCCAGCACCACGCCACCGGCCGGCGCATCAGGATTCGCGGTAAGCTCCGCTAACTCCGCAAGAATGAGAATGTGCTCCAGCAAATCCGGCAGCCCTTCACCCGTCCTGGCGGAGACTGGAATCGCGATTACATCGCCGCCCCAATCCTCGATCAACAGGTTGTGTTCCGCCAGTTGCTGCTTCACGCGCTCAATATCGGCATTGGCCTTATCTATTTTGTTGATGGCAACGATGATGGGTACTTTCGCCGAGCGCGCATGGTCTATAGCTTCCCTGGTCTGTGGCATTATTCCATCGTCGGCAGCAATGACGAGCACCGCGATGTCAGTGACCTCCGCTCCCCGAGCCCGCATCGCAGTAAATGCCTCATGGCCAGGGGTATCGATGAAAGTGATTTTCTGTCCGTCGACCGTCACCTGATAAGCACCTATACGTTGAGTAATCTCTCCGACTTCACCATCGGCGACCTTGCTGTGCCTGATGGCGTCAAGAAGGCTGGTCTTGCCATGGTCGACATGTCCCAAAATGGTAACCACGGCAGGACGAGGTTTTTGGCCCTTGGCCTTCCGGGAGGAAACCGGCATTCGTTTTGCCACCGGTGCCTTTTCCTCCGGTTGGAGTTCCGGCTTACGACCCAGGTCACTTGCTATGGCGGCTGCGGTCTCATAGTCGACAGCCTGATTAATGCTGGCCATTACCCCTCTTCGCATCAAGCGTTTAATCACTTCGATGGGGGTAGTTCCGAGGAGATCTGCCAGATGCTTTACCGTGAGAGACCTGGGAAGCGCGATCTCAGCTTTAACTTTTATTTCCTTCTCCGCTTTACCTCTGGCAACTGGTGCCTTTCTACCCGATGATTTCTGAGTCATTCGATTCCTTTCTGTGCCCCGCTAGAGCTGCGGGGAGCGTCTTGCCATATTCCATGAGGGCTGTCCGATATTCCTCCGTGAGCCCTATTCGTAAGGCACGTGCCAGACGGTTCCTACCGTCTTTTCCCAGCGTTAGCTCCCAGCACTCTCTCGCCGGACACAAATAGGCGCCACGTCCCGCTTTCTTGCCCCGGTGATCTATTTCAAGCTCCCCGTTCGGGCTATGAACAAGGCGAACAAGCTCCCGTTTTGGTTTTGTCTGGCGGCAAGCGATACACATTCTCTGAGGAACATGCTTCTTGGCGAAAGCACCCTTACCACGACTATCACTATGGCTCAACATCAACCTCAATCTCGTCCTCAATCTCGTCCGGCACCGGCTTCACACGCTTGGCTTTTTTCTTTCCCCTGGGTTTAGCATCGGCGAGGTCTTTCTTGCTCTTTTCTGCCATGGTGCGTTCTCTTGCTGCCTGCGGGAGAATGTCCTCGGCAAAACGTATTTGTGGGCCTTCAGGAGCTCGTGATTCCTCTCCAAGCACTGCCTCGACAGGGATAACTTCCTCGACGACTTCTTCCTCGATCTCCACTGCTGGTTCCTCGATCTCTCCCACCAGGGCGATCTCCTCGGCTGCCCGAACAGCCATTTCCTCCTCGGCAACACTGGCACTCTTGATATCGATCTTCCAACCGGTGAGCTTTGCCGCCAGCCGAACATTTTGCCCCTCTCTGCCGATGGCTAACGATAGTTGCCCATCTGGAACGACTACCACCGCCGCCGCGTTCGCAGGATCGGTTTCTACACGCAAAACCTGCGCCGGGCTTAGCGCACTGGCAATGAAGGTATTTGGATCAGGATGCCACTGGACGACATCCACTTTTTCGCCTTGTAGCTCGTTGATGATGTTCTGGATTCTGATGCCGCGAAGCCCGATACATGAGCCCACCGGATCGATTTCGTCCTGTCTGGCTGTCACCGCTATCTTTGTTCGGGATCCGGGCTCGCGGGCTACCGACTTAACCTCGACAATGCCGTTGCTCATCTCCGGGACTTCAAGCTCGAACAGACGCCTCACCAGGCCGGGATGGGTTCTGGATAGCAATAACCGAGGGCCTTTATTGGTCTGACTGACTTCCACCAGAAATACCATCAGTCTCTGACCCACGCGATAGTGCTCCGCTCGCACCTGCTCCGTCATGGGAAGCAGGCCCTCCGCTTTGCCCAGGTCGACAATGATCTGGCGGGCATCTATCCGCTGGATCACACCGCTCAGGATATCGCCCTCCCTGTGGGCGAACGTTCCGAAGATAAACTCGTGCTCCGCTTCGCGAAGGCGCTGCATAACGACCTGCTTGGCGGTTTGCACGCCAATGCGCCTCGCATCCGGAGGATGAATTTCAACATCGATTGTCTCACCTATCTCGACATCCTTCCGTATCTCACGAGCGTCACTCAGGGCAATCTCATGCCAGGTATTGGTCGGCGATTCCACAACGGTCTTCCTGGAGAAGACCTTGATTTCCCCGCTGGCAGGAAGTATACCGACTGAGAGATTATATCTCTTGGTGGAATCATCCTTCTTATAGGTTGACAGCAAAGCGGCCTCCACTGCCTTGAAGACTAGATCCTTGGGCAGATTTCTCTCCGCTGCCAGTTGAGCAATGGCTAACAGGAAATCGCTTTTCATCCAGGCTCCCTTACTTTTATGGGCACGTAACTACTGAGGTTGTCAGGTTCTGAGTAGTTACGAAATTCCTACGCTTCGAATTAAAAAAGTGGGTCATCCCCCACTTTCCATCATGTTCTAATATAGCATATTCTGTCATGCACTGCAAGATGTCTTAAGTTTAGCATAACGCTTAAGACTTTATACCCTCAAGTTTCTCGATGACTTCCTTGATGACCCATTCAGGGGTGGATGCGCCGCCGGTAACACCTATGCAGGACGCCCCAAAACAATGCCATGAAGGACCAATCTCATCGGCACTTTCGATGTGCAGTGTTCTTGCGCCGGTGGAGCTGCATATCTCGGCGAGGTGCCTGGTGTTAGCGCTATCATACCCTCCAATGACCAGCATTAAGTCGACCTCAGAGGCCAGTTGCAGGGCTGCTGCCTGGCGTCTGGTTGTGGCATCACATATCGTGTTGAATACGTATATTTCAGACAAGGAAGCCAGTTGGGAATCCACAAGCTGCGCCAGGAAAGCGGCAAACTGTGTTTGGCTTTGGGTAGTCTGCGAAAGAACGCCGATACGGCGGACTGAGGTGCTTAAGTCCGGGGTCGTGGTAGTAGCCATTGCACTCTCTCCGGCCCAGGAGAGTAGGCCTTTGACTTCCGTATGCGAGGCGTCGCCGAAGATTAGAACCATAAAGCCCTCTCGATGCAGCCTGTGAGCCACCTGCTGGGCATTGAGCACAATTGGGCAGGTGGCGTCAAGCAAACTCAACTTGCGGGCATCTAGCTCGCTCATGACCTGCCGCCCTACTCCGTGTGAAGGAATGAGCAAGGTAGCGCCATCCGCCTCGTCGAGGCTCTCGACTATACGCATTCCTCGCGCTGAAAGGTGCTCGATTACCTGCCTGTTATGCACGATGGCGCCCAGGCTTGCCAGCGGTTTCCCCGACTCAACTGCGCGTTCCGCCAGCTCGATTGCTCGCCGCACACCGGAACAGAATCCCCTCTCAGAGGTCAGCCTGATCTCCACTCTGATACTCCCAAATGCCTCGATATCCTGGTGGCAAGACTTCGGCGATGTGTCTCATGATTAGATTAGTAGCTTCAACCAACTGTTCTCTGGTCAGCTTGCCTTCGTTTCTAGGGAAAGAGAAGGGTTGGCCGATGGTAACGGCAACCCTGGGGCGTCGCCAGATGAATCCAGGCCCGCTAACGTTCTCGCTTCCAGAGATGCCGACGGGAAGAATCGAAGCTCCGGAACGAAGGGCAATCATGGCAATACCAAACTCAGCTTCATTCATCTGTTGATTGAGACTTCTCTTCCCCTCGGGAAACATACCCAGAGTCTGTCCTCTTTCCAGTACTTGCATGGCCTGACGAAGAGCCTTTCTATCCAGAGTGCCTCGCCGTACCGGGAAGGCCCCAAACCAGCGAACAAAAGCCGCGCCCCACGAGCTAAAGAGTTCCTCCTTGGCCATAAAGAATACGCGGCGGGGAACGCTGGCGCTAAGCAGCGGCGGATCGATAAGGCTAAGATGATTGGCCACCACGATGAGAGGTCCATTTCGGGGCACATTCTCCCGGCCTTTCACCTCCCAGCGAGTGAGTGAGAAAAGGAGGGTCTTCATCGTAGCAGTGGCAACGGCATAAAATAGGATCATCTCTCTTAATTATAACACAGAGGGTGGGTGGCTGAGCCTTCCTTCATCCACCAAGCATCCCTTGACAGTCAGAGATAAGGTGCTTATGATAAGAACTGGTATGCGCGATCGATCATCACAACAATTCCGCCGGAGGTTGAACTTTGCCCCAGCTTGATGCTCTGCAAAATATCCTGGGGGTTGCTTTTGAGGATGTAACTCATCTTCAGCAATCGCTGGTCCATCGCTCTTACCTGAATGAGAGTGAAGCGCTTAGCGAAACGTCTGATGATCACCCTTTGTCATCGAATGAGCGGTTAGAATTCTTAGGGGATGCCTTGCTTGGACACGTGGTCGCTGAAAGACTCTACTGCGAGTTCCCCGACTTTTCCGAAGGAGATCTGACCAAAGTGCGATCGGCTCTGGTGCGTACGGAGACGCTGGCACGCATTGCTCGCTCGCTGAATCTGGGCGATTATCTTTTTCTGGGCAAGGGGGAGGCCGAGAGCGGAGGGCGGCGTCGCCAGCGGAACCTTGCCTGTGCTCTCGAAGCCGTTATCGGTGCCATCCTTGTTGATCAGGGGTTCAATGTTGCCCGGGAGTTCGTTTTGCGGATTCTGGGGAAGGAACTGGAGCGAGCCACCGCGGAAAAACTGGAGAAGGATCCCAAGTCCAGGCTGCAGGAAGTGGTGCAAGCGGAACAGCGGTTGACTCCAGTCTACCGAACAGACAATGTCACCGGGCCGGATCACGATAGGATATTTGTGGTGGACGTCTTTGCCGGCGAGACATTCCTTGGACGGGGCAGCGGCAAAAGCAAGCGGGCCGCAGAACAGGAAGCAGCAGTGGCGGCGCTGAAGACGCTGGAGGGAGAGTCAGATCTTGTTTAACATATTCAAGAAGACCTGGCAGAGCATGGAACGCACCCGTGAACTCTGGTTGGAGAGGGTAGGCGGCATCTTTAGTCGTTCCCTCATCGATGATGACCTGTGGGATGATCTGGAGGAAGTGCTCATCGCTGGTGACGTGGGCGTCAATACCTCGATGAAACTCATCGAAGGAGTTAAGGCAAGGGTGCAGACCGAGAGGGTGAGAGAAGGGGCAAGGATACAAGCGCTCTTAGGGGAAGAGATGATCAGCATCTTGAAGTTGAAGCATGAGGACGAACCATTTACTTCACTGAAGGATGGACCGGCGGTTGTACTGGTGGTCGGGGTAAATGGCACCGGCAAGACCACCTCGATCGCCAAGCTTGCCTATAGCTTCAAAGGTCAGGGAAAGAGGGTAGTACTTGCCGCCGCCGATACCTTTCGGGCGGCGGCAATTGATCAACTGAAACACTGGGGAGACCGGCTGGACATCGAGGTGATCGCCAGTCAGCCGGGTGGCGACCCCGGAGCGGTGGTCTTCGACGCGCTGGAGGCAGCACGAAGACGCAAGGCCGATGTTCTTATCGCCGATACCGCCGGCCGCATCCAGACCAGGTTCAACCTGATGGAAGAACTGAAGAAGATACGCCGGGTAATCAGCAGGGCGGGGGTTGATCCGGTGGTACTCCTGGTGCTCGATGCTAACACCGGCCAGAACGGGCTCAGCCAGGCAAGATATTTTGCTGAGGCAATAGGTGTTGATGGTGTTATTCTTGCCAAGCTGGATAGCACCTCCCGGGGAGGCATTGTGCTGTCTATCGTTGATCAGTTGAAGATACCGATTCTGTTTATCGGGACGGGACAAGAGCCGGATGACTTAGCCCCTTTCAATGCTGACGAGTTTGTGGAATCGCTGCTCTCGCGGTAAACATGTTTACTCACCTTCACGTCCACACCGAATACAGCTTGCTCGACGGCATGTGCCGCATTCCCCGGTTGATTCAGCGGACCAAAGAGCTGGGGATGGACAGCCTTGCTATTACGGATCACGGCTCCCTCCACGGCATTATCCAGTTCTATCTTCAGGCTAAGGAGGCCGGGATAAAGCCGATTCTCGGCTGCGAGCTGTACCTCGCGCATGGAGAGCGCAGCTCAAGAGGGGGGGGCGAGAAGGCTCCCTATCATCTAGTTGTCCTGGCCAGGAACGAGATTGGCTATCGCAACCTGCTGCAACTCAGCAGCCGGGGCTATCTCGAGGGGTTCTATTATAAGCCGCGAGTTGATAAGGAGTTGCTGGCACAATACCACGAGGGCTTGATCGCCCTTTCCGCCTGCCCCAAAGGTGAACTGGCAACACTCATTCAGGAACGACGTTACAAGGATGCTGAAAAGGCAGCCAGGTGGTACCATGAAGTCTTTGGCGATTTCTATCTCGAGATTCAGGATCACTCCATACCGGAACTGGCTCAGATCAATAGGGAACTCGTCGCTATAAGCCGTAAATCGGGGCTGCCGCTGGTTGCGACCAACGACACCCATTACATCGATAGGGATGATGCTCCCCTTCACGACATCCTGCTCTGCATCCAGACGAACAGCACCATACACGACGAGAAACGCCTCCGCATGGCGGATGATTCTTTCTACCTGAAGAGCCCTCAGGAGATGGCCGACCTATGGTCGGAGCACCCCCAGGCGATCGAGAACACCGGACACATCGCCGAAATG
Source organism: Dehalococcoidia bacterium (assembly GCA_023271515.1). Lineage (GTDB taxonomy): Bacteria > Chloroflexota > Dehalococcoidia > SZUA-161 > SpSt-899 > BS503. The sequence continues at coordinate 9,414 of JALPXQ010000007.1, forward strand.
TGCCAGATTCAACTCGAATTCGGCCGCCTCTATTTGCCCCAGATTGAGATACCCCAAGATAGGACCGCCGACGAGTACCTGGCTGACCTCTGCCTGCAAGGAATGGTCAGCCGCTATCCTGACACCCCCACAGAAGTCAGGGAGCGCCTGTTCTATGAGCTTGAGGTCATCAAACAGACCGAGTTTGCCAATTACCTCCTCGTCGTTTGGGATGTGATCTCCTGGGCTCAGAGGCAGGGGATTCTCTATGGAGTCCGAGGAAGCGCGGCCGCCTCCCTGGTGCTCTATTGCCTTGGTATCACCAACATCGACCCGTTGGCTCACAAGCTGGTTTTCGAACGCTTTCTCAATGTAGAACGCAAGGAAATGCCAGATATCGACCTTGATTTCCAGGATGATCGCCGCGACGAAGTTATCCGGTACGTGTCTCAAAGGTACGGGGCCGGCCGTGTAGCTCAGATTGTCACCTTTGGGACCCTGGGGGCCAGGGCATCCCTGAGGGATGTGGGACGGGCTCTGGGCATGCCCTATGGTCAAGTGGATCGCGTGGCTCGCCTGGTCCCTCCCGTAGCAAGCAGCCTCAGTGGTGCGCTTGAGGAAATCACCGAGTTGAGCGACCTGTATCGCAGTGACCCGGAGATAAAACGACTCGTTGATACCGCTGCCAGGCTTGAGGGTGTGGCTCGTCACGCTTCGACCCATGCTGCTGGAGTCGTCATCTCCAATGAGCCTTTGATTAAGCACGTGCCGCTGCAACGCCCAACCGGGGGCAACCAGCAGGATCTCCCCACCACCCAACTGGCTATGGATGACATCGCCAGGATTGGACTCCTGAAGATGGACTTCCTGGGCCTGGCCAACCTCACCATTCTGGGGAAGGCCAAAGAAATAATATCCCAAACCTGTGGCAGGGAGATCGACCTGGATCGGATACCCCTGGATGATGCCAGGACGTTCGAGCTGCTTTCCGCCGGAGAGACCACCGGCGTTTTTCAGTTAGAGGGTGCTGGGATGAGGCGGCACATAAAGGAGCTCAAACCCAGCCATTTCGGTGAGATAGCCGCCATGGTCGCTCTCTACCGGCCTGGGCCGATGCAGCATATCCCCACTTTTATTGGATCCAAACATAAACAGATTCCTATCACGTTTCCTCATCCCGCCCTGGAGAAGATTCTCGAGGAAACCTACGGCGTGATAGTCTACCAGGATCAAGTCCTGCTAATCACTCAGGCTTTCGCCGGCTACAGCCTTGGTGAGGCTGACATCGTGCGTAAGGCCATGGGGAAGAAGATACCGGAGATAATGCAGGCGGAACGCGATCGGTTCATTGCCGGTGCAAGGACACTGGGTTTCCCTCAGAAGGTGTCCGAGGATGTATTCAATCTCATCGAGCCATTCGCCGGATATGCCTTCAACAAAGCTCACGCGACGAGCTACGCCCTGATCGCTTATAAGACTGCTTATCTCAAGGCCAATTATCCGGTGGAGTTCATGACGGCTCTTCTAATCGCTAATGCCGGGAATCAGAGTAAGATCGCCACCGTGGTGGCTGAGTGCCGGCGACTGGGGATACCGGTGCTGCCTCCGGATGTCAATCGAAGCAAGCGAACCTTTGCCATCGAGAAGGAGGGCGAGGGCTCGCTTGCCATCCGCTTCGGACTGGGGGCAATCAAGAACGTCGGCGAAACCGCTATCGAGCCGATCATCACTGCTCAGGAGAAGGATGGGCCTTTCAAGTCGCTAGAGGATTTCTGCCGTCGATCTGATCTGCGTGGACTCAACAAGCGAGCACTGGAAAGCCTCATTAAGGTGGGGGCACTGGACTCTCTGGGAAGTCGCGGCGCACTGCTTGCGGGCATGGATCGGATCCTGCGGCTCTCACATCGAGAGCAACAACTACGGGAGAGCGGCCAGGCAACCATGTTCGATCTCTGGGGAGAAACTGCCACGGTCCCGATGCCGGCGCTGGAGCTAGAGAATATCGAGATACCGGATAGCGAGTCCCTGGCCTGGGAGAAGGAGCTACTCGGAGTTTATCTGTCGGCACACCCACTGGTATCAGCGGCAAGAGACCTTGGCGATAAGATCACTGCTTTCTGCGGTCAGATCGATGAGGAGATGGAAGGGCAGGAAGTGACCGTGGTGGGCATGGTAGCCACTGTGCGCAAGGCAATGACCCGGAGCAATCGCCCCTTCGTGAGCGCGGTCCTTGAGGATATAGGTGGTGAGATCGAGGTCACTGCCTGGTCGGAGGTATATGAACGGACCGAGGAGCTTTGGAAGAAGGGGAATACTCTGCTGGTACGGGGGAAGGTTAGACTGCGTGGAGAACGAGTGCAGCTCAATTGTCAGGGCGCAGTGGCTTATCGACCCGGCAAACCACGGGAGATTCCCTGGGCTACCGGTTCACCCCCCCCACCACCCCGACGCGTCACCATCAGCATATCTCAGACCGAGGATATCCAGGATGATATCGCTCGATTGCGGCAGGTCTTCGCCATCCTGGAGCAATTCCCGGGCGAAGACAAGGCCTATCTTGCCATCGCTAATAGCATCGGCACGGTCACGCTCGACCTGCCGACTCGCGGCGTAAGCTATTGTGGGGAGTTCCACCAACAGCTTGCTGAGATAGTGGGTGAAGAGGCACTGAGCATTGCTTGACAAAGCGGCAAGCATGTGTTATACTAAACTAGATTGGTCACCCTCATTCCAAACTTCCTAATCTCATCCTGGTGTTCAAGCTGTTTTTGCCAAAGGCTGGCGGAGTTATTGTCTAGTTGCGGCCACGATTGCGTTGACAAACACTCAAACATATAGTATACTTGGTAATTGTTGCCTTGGATAGCTGCTTTCATACCAGCCCTTCTAACTCACCCTGGTTTTCAGGCTGTTCAGACACAGGCAGTGGGGAGCTTCTGCGCCTCTGTTGGAGCATTTAGTGTGATTTCATCCACTGGATTACCTGCTCCCATCGCTCATACCACCCGGAAATCATTTGCCAGGATTCCGGAAGTCGTTGGAGTTCCGGACTTGATCCGGATACAACATAGCTCCTATCGCTGGTTTAGGGAAGAGGGGTTGAAGGAACTCTTCGAGGAAATTTCGCCCATCAAAGATTACACCGGTAACCGTTTGGAGCTCTATTTTCTTAGCCACGAATTTGGCGAACCAAAATATTCGGAGAGCGAATGCCGGGAACGTGATCTGACCTATGCCGCTCCATTAAAGGTAAAGACAAGGTTAATCATAAAAGAAACCGGGGAGATCAAGGAACAAGACCTTTTTATGGGTGACTTCCCCGTCATGACCCCGAGAGGTACCTTTATTATCAATGGTGCCGAGCGCGTGGTTGTAAATCAGCTTATTCGTTCCCCAGGAGTCTATTTCACGGTAGAAGATGATCCTGCAACAGGACACAGGTTGTGCCTTGCCAAGGTCATACCGGATCGCGGGGCATGGCTTGAATTTGAAACTTCAAGCCGAGGAACGATCTCGGTAAAGATAAATCGCAAGCACAAGATCCCGGTTACCACCCTGCTTCGTGCCGTTGGCTATGGTCGGGATGAAGACCTCTTAGCGTTGTTTGCTGATGTGGACACCGATCCGGAGCGGTCGTTTATTAGAGCCACTATGGAACGAGACCCACTGGTCAGGAGTGAGGAGGATGCACTCATCGAGTTCTACCGGAAAGCGAGGCCCGGTGAGCCGCCTACCGTGGAAAACGCCCGTGGGCTAATAAACGCCCTGCTTTTCGATCCCCGTCGCTACCGCTTAGGTAAGGGAGGCCGCTATAAGTTAAATAAGCGGCTTGGCCCTAATTACCCTCTCACAGAGCAGCCTCGCACTCTAGTGGCACAGGTAGAAGGTAAGTGGCAGGAATGGCTTAATCGTCCCCTCACAGACCGTGCTCTTACAACAAAGGACCTGGTGGACATTGTGCGCCGCGTAATCCTGGTCAACAATGGCCTGGATACTTGCGATGACATAGACCATTTGGGCAATCGACGTGTGCGAGCAGTAGGGGAACTCTTGCAGAGCCATCTCAGGATGGGATTGCTGCGCATGGAGAGATCGATCCAGGAAAAAATGAGTCTTCTGGGAACCGCATCGGCTACCCCCACCACTCTGGTTAACAACCGTGCGGTGATTGCTACGGTAAGGGAGTTTTTCGGCAGTTCCCGCCTCTCTCAGTTTATGGACCAAACCAATCCTTTAGCGGAGCTAACTCACAAACGTCGGCTTTCAGCTCTAGGCCCCGGAGGATTCTCTCGAGACCGCGCCGGGTTTGAGGTGCGCGATGTTCATTACTCTCATTATGGAAGGGTATGTCCTATTGAGACACCTGAGGGGCGCAACATAGGCTTGATCACCTCGCTGGCGACTTATGCTCAGGTCAATGAATTTGGTTTCATCGAGACCCCCTATCGCAAAGTGGTGAAGGAATTGGAGAGTATCTCTCCGGATATTGTGAACAAGATCACACGCGAGCCGGTGTTCGATAGTGAGGAACGATTGATTATAGATGCGGGGGAAATCATCACCGAGGAGATGGCATCTAAGCTAGCTGAATTGCCTTCTCGTACGATCAAGGTAAAGCCCTTCGTGTCACCAGAGATAGAGTATTTCCCTGCTGATGAAGAGGATAAATACATCATAGCTCAAGCAAATGCCCGACTGGACGAGAACAATCAATTCATGGATCGCAAGGTTGAGGCCCGGCAGGGTGAGAAATTCCTGGCGGAGAGTCCCGACAGGATTGACTTCATGGATGTGTCCACCAGTCAGATTGTGAGTGTCAGCACCTCGCTGATACCATTCCTGGAACACGACGATGCCAATCGGGCGTTGATGGGCTCAAACATGCAGCGTCAGTCAGTCCCTCTTCTCTGTCCGGAATCACCTGTTGTAGGAACCGGGATGGAGAGGGAAATAGCCCGTGACAGCGGTCAGGTAGTCTTTGCCCCAGTTGATGGCGAGATAATATCGGCGACAGCCAGACAAGTCATCCTCCATGGTGATGATGGCAAAGACTACATCAGTTCTCTGCGGAAGTTTGCCCGGAGCAATCAGGGAACTTGCATTACGCAGTACCCAAGGGTAAGCAAAGGGGAACGGGTGAAGGAGGGGCAGGTCCTGGTCGATGGCTCGGCCACGGATAGAGGGGAACTCGCCCTGGGCCAGAACGTCACCTGTGCGTTCTTAAGCTGGGAAGGCTATACGTTTGAAGATGCCATCGTCATCTCACAGAGGTTAGTTCAAGAGGATAAATTCACTTCCATTCACATCGAGAAGTACGAGATAGAGGCCAGGGAAACGAAATTGGGCCCAGAGGAGATCACCAGGGACATTCCCAACATTGGCGAGAATGCCCTGCGCAATCTGGACGAAGAAGGGATCGTGCGTATTGGGGCGGAGGTTTCATCGGGGGATATTCTGGCCGGCAAGATCACGCCCAAGGGAGAGCGCGTTCTCACCGCCGAGGAAAAGCTCCTTCGAGCTATTTTTGGTGAAAAGGCGAGGGATGTCAAGGATACCTCGCTGCGAATGCCTCATGGGGAGTCGGGCAGGGTGATAGAGGTTAAGCGCTTTGCCCGGTTCAAGTATTGGTGCGATAGGTGCAGGGTTGAGTATCACTACGTTGAGCCGCTTGAGGACGAGAAATGCGAACGCTGCGAAGGCCCGCTGAAGAAACTGCCGGGTGACGAACTGGATGCGGGCGTTCTTCGGATGATAAGGGTGTCGGTGGCCCAGAAGAGGAAGGTTTCGGTGGGTGACAAGCTGGCCGGTCGCCACGGCAACAAGGGAGTCATCGCCAGGATACTTCCTGTTGAAGACATGCCTTACCTGGCTGATGGTCGGCCGGTGGATGTCATTCTCAGTCCTCTGGGTGTTCCCTCGCGTATGAATATTGGGCAACTCCTGGAAATCCATCTTGGCTGGGCGGCACAGAATCTCGGTCTCAAAATAGTAAACCCGGTTTTCAATGGCGCCGATGAGGGCGCTATTGAGGATGCCTTGGCTCGGGCCTGGTTAATTGAGCGCGCTATGGACGGTAGTTTGGAGCCGGATGGTGCCGTGGAACGGAGGGAACGGGCCAAGGCCTGGCTTAACCAGCGCGGCTTTGATGGAGAGAAGATATTTGATGAAAACAGACGCTGCGGCGAGGCCAGGCGGGCTTGTCTTATGATCTGGCTCGAAGACCAGGGGGTGACAGACGTATCCACTATGGGTGATGAGGAATTGGAGCAAACGGCACAGCGGCTTTATCGGGAGAAGAAGCAAGCTCCGCCAATCTCGGGGAAGATGACGCTCTACGATGGACGCACCGGCGAAGCATTCGATGAGCCGGTGACAGTGGGCTGTATGTACATAATGAAGCTCATTCATCTGGTGGAGGACAAGATACATGCTCGCTCCACAGGCCCTTACTCGCTCATAACGCAGCAGCCCCTGGGAGGTAAGACTCAGTTCGGGGGACAGCGGTTTGGCGAAATGGAGGTCTGGGCTCTGGAAGCCTACGGTGCTGCCTATAATCTCCAGGAAATGCTTACTATCAAATCAGACGACGTGGTAGGACGGGTGAAGACCTATGGGGCCATCGTCAAGGGTGAGGAAATCCTGAGTCTGGGGGTATCGGAGTCTTTCAAGATGTTGATCAAGGAATTGCAGAGTCTGGGACTGGCAGTTGAAGTGCTGGGCAAAGAGGAGGAGCAGGTGCTGTGCCTGAAAGAATCGCCTGATGAGATACCGAGATTGGGGATAAATCTGACCGGTATGGAGATCGAGGAGAACGAATAATGCATGAATTCAATGATTTCAGCAGCATTCGTATTAGTCTCGCTTCGCCGGAGCAGATAAAGAGTTGGTCCTACGGTGAGGTAACCAAGCCGGAGACGATCAACTATCGTACCCTGAAACCGGAAAGGGATGGACTTTTCTGCGAGCGTATTTTCGGTCCGACCAAGGACTTTGAATGCTACTGCGGCAAGTATAAGAAGATCAGATATAAGGGTGTCATCTGCGATAAATGTGGGGTTGAAGTGACTCATTCCTCGGTACGCCGGGAACGCATGGGGCATATCCAGCTTGCTGCGCCAGTGGCTCATATCTGGTTTGTTAAGGTGACCCCCAGTCGCCTTGGGCTCCTTCTCGATCTCTCGCCTAGAAAACTGGAACAGGTGATTTATTTTGCCAAGTTTATCATCACCCGAGTGGATGAAGACGCCCGAGCACGGACTATAGACAAGCTCAAGGATGACCTGGAATTTGAGTTGATGCAACGCCATGAGTCGGCGAAGGAGAGAATAGCAGGGATAGGCTCATCCCCTAACGGGGAAGAGCCGGTAGACTCCGAGACAGATGTCAGGGAAGAAGAGGATGCAGTGAGCCAAATTCAGCATCAGGTGGGCCAGGATGAACTGCGCCTTCATGAAGAGCTCATGGCCAAAATTGAGGAACTGGAGGAACTCGAACCCCTGAGAGTCCTGGGGGTGAACGAATATCGTGAATTGAAACGCCGGTGGGGGGACATATTCGAGGCCAAGATTGGCGCTGAGGCCATCCTCGATGTTCTCACTCACCTTGATTTGGAGAAGCTACGCCAGGAGCTTCATCAGGAGGTTGCCGACAGCTCCGGCCAGCATTGGAAGAAGGCCATCAAGAGGCTTCGTGTAGTTGAAGCATTCTTGAAGCAGGGAACAAAGCCGGAATGGATGATTATGACCGTGCTGCCGGTCATACCACCCGAGCTCCGGCCTATGGTTCAGCTTGATGGGGGACGATTTGCTACCAGTGATCTCAATGATCTCTACCGGAGGGTAATTAACCGCAACAACCGGCTTAGACGGCTGATGGAGATGGGCACACCGGAGGTTATTATCCGCAATGAGAAGCGCATGCTTCAAGAGGCTGTCGATTCACTTATCGATAACGGGCGGCGTGGCCGGGCGGTAACTACCCGTAGCGGACACGAGCTGAAGTCGCTCTCAGACATGTTAAGGGGTAAGCAGGGGCACTTCCGGCAGAATCTGCTCGGGAAGCGGGTTGACTATAGCGGTCGCTCGGTTATTGTGCCTGGCCCCGAGCTTAAACTGCACCAGTGTGGGCTGCCCAAGCGGATGGCGCTGGAATTGTTCAAACCATTTGTCATGCGGCAACTGATAGCCCGAGGGCTGGCCTACAATGTCCGGAACGCCAAACGGACAGTGGAGCAAGGAAACCCGATTGTCTGGGATATACTGGAGGAAATTGTCAAGGATCACCCGGTGCTGATGAACCGAGCCCCAACACTGCATCGTCTCGGCATCCAGGCTTTCCAACCGGTCCTTATCGATGACAGTGCGATCCAACTGCATCCTCTGGTGTGTGCCGCCTTCAACGCCGACTTTGATGGCGATCAGATGGCGGTTCATATCCCCCTTTCCCGGCTGGCCATCGAGGAGGCCCGGGAGGTAATGCTCAGCAGCAAGAATATGCTCTTGCCGAGTTCTGGGGAGCCAGTGGTGGTGCCCACCATGGAACTGGCTCTCGGGTGTTACTACCTGACTACCATCACCCCCGGATCCAAGGGCGAAGGGATGAATTTTGCTGACTTCGACGATGCCAGGATGGCTTATGATCTGGGTGTTGTCGATCTTGGGGCGGAGATAACGGTGCATCACCATGATGGCAAGGGACCGATCAAGACCAGCGTCGGTCGCATCATTTTCAACGATGCTCTGCCTGATGAACTTGGCTTCCGGAATGAAGTGGTAGACAAGAAGCTGCTGAAGCGACTTACCTTTGAATGTTATCGCCGTCTCGGCAATGAGGCTACGGCTTCCATGCTCGATGGAATCAAGCGTTTGGGTTTTGAATATTCCACCAAATCAGGGTTGACTGTGGCCATCAGTGACTTGCATATCCCCGCTGATAAGAATAGCATTATACATCGGGCCGAGGAAGAGGTTGGCAAGGTTGAAAGCCAGTTCCAGGACGGACTTAAGACTGAGGACGAACGCTACCAGGGCATCGTGAGGATATGGAGTGAGGCCACTGACGAGCTGACCAGAAGCCTGGAGAAGTCGCTTGACCGCCAGGGCTCGATCTATATGATGGCCAATTCCGGGGCCCGGGGCAACATCGGACAGATCAGACAGATGGCCGGAATGCGAGGCCTGATGAGTGATCCCTCAGGGCGGATTATTGAACTGCCCATAAAGACCAACTTCCGCGAGGGACTCTCTGTTCTGGAGTATTTCATCTCCACACATGGTGCTCGCAAGGGCCTTGCCGATACGGCACTCCGCACCTCTGATAGTGGCTATCTTACTAGAAGGCTCATCGATGTAGCCCAGCAGGTGATCGTCAAGGAGGAAGATTGCGGGACCGAAGATGGACTCTGGCTCCTCAAGCCGACCGATAAGGGAATCCTGCCCTCGCTTTCGGAGAGGATCGTCGCCCGTCTCGCTGCTCGCCCGGTGATTCATCCAGAGACCGGTGAAGTGATCGTCGATCGCAATGGTGAGATCGATACAGAGAAGGCAGCGGAGATCGCTGAAGCGGGGGTTACGGAAGTCTGTGTGAGGTCACCTCTGAGATGCCGGTCCCGGCGGGGTATCTGTCAGCGTTGCTATGGCATCGACCTCGGTCGGGGGCAGGTGGTGGATAATGGCGTAGCCGTAGGCATCATTGCTGCTCAAAGCATTGGAGAGCCAGGGACACAACTGACTATGCGGACATTCCATACCGGTGGAGTGGCCGGGTTGGATATCATCAGCGGTCTTCCCAGGGTCGAGGAACTCCTTGAGGCCAGGGTTCCCAAGGGGCAGGCTGTCATCGCTCAGATCGATGGTGTGATAGATATAATCGATACCGAGGATGGCCGGAAGATCAAGATTCTAAACTCAGTGGTATATCGCGACGAATATCCCTTGCCGCCAGAATATGAAGCAGTGGTGAGTGAAGGACAGGTCGTCGATGCTGATCAGGTATTGGCTCTTCCTATTGTTGAGGAAACGGCGGAGGAGGGACCGGAACACCCTGCAACATCTCCTATCCTGGCTAGAGTGGGTGGCAAGATTGAAATTCGCCGTGATCAGGTAGTGGTGTTACATGAAGAGAGGGAGGAGTGGGAACACCTGGCTCCCCCGGCGGCGTCTCTTCTAGTGAGGAAGGGCGATACGGTGAAGGCCGGCGATCAACTCACTGAGGGAACTCTCAATCCCCAGCATATCCTGCAAATTATGGGAATGGAAGCGGTGCAGCGTTATCTGGTAGATGAGGTGCAAAAAGTTTATCGGTCTCAAGGGGTAAATATCCACGATAAACACATCGAGATCATTGTGGGCCAGATGCTGCGCAGAGTGCGTATCGATTCCCCCGGCGATACCAGGATATTACCCGGAGAGTTGATCGACCGTTTCGATTATGAGACCCTCAACGCCAATGTGCTGGCTGAAGGTGGCGAGCCGGCTACGGCGCATCCAGTACTCCTGGGGATCACCAGAGCTTCACTAAGCACCCCCAGCTTCCTGGCGGCGGCTTCTTTCCAGGAGACTACCAGGGTGCTGACCGAGGCCGCTATCATGGGTAGCGTTGACAGGCTGGTTGGGCTAAAAGAGAATGTCATTATCGGCAAGCTGATTCCATCCCGTAGTAAAGTCTCACGGGATCAACTTGAGGCGGCGGAAATCCTTGCCCCTGAACCCCTGCTTTCGCAGGGGCAGGCCCGTCAGGAGCTTGCTCTTATTGAGCCGATGCAGTTGCCCGCAGGCGAAGAGGAATAGGAGGAACTCGCCTTCTTCAGCAGCCAGTACTCCAGGCTATCGGCGAGGGATATCCAGCTTGCCTCGATGACGTTGGTCGAGCTGCCAACCGTAGCCCATTGGTGTTGGCCGTCACTGGATTCTATCACCACTCGTACCCTGGCCTCCGTTCCCTCGCTTTCCTCAAGGATGCGGACCTTATAATCGATCAACTTCACTATCGCCAGGTCGGGATAAAATTGTGAGAGAACATGCCCCCTCCAAATTGCCTGGATGGTAAGTGGGGCTTTTCAACGGCTTCTGAATATGGTAAACTCAGGTTACTGTTGGTGATTATGATGACTCTTTCTAAGCTCAACCGGGGGCAAACGCTCTCGTTCCTCCTGCTGGCAGCGGGGGTCCTGTTCGCTGATCAGATCACCAAGGCTCTCATCAGGGCTAACATGTACTTAGGGCAGTCAATCCCGCCCGAGGGGACATTCCGTCTGACCTATGTTACCAATCCCTACGGGGTTTTTGGCTTTCGCGGCTTTTGGGGTCTTTACATGAGCCCAATCGTCTTCATGATCGGGACCGGCATCGTAGTGATCCTGATTATCGGGCTGTACTTCAGCTACCCTCCTATGAGAAGCAAATTGGCCTCGATTGGCCTGGGATGCCTTCTGGGGGGGGGCGATGGGCAATCTTATCGATCGGATCATGCTTGGGGCGGTTACTGATTTCATTGACGTGCGCCTCTGGGAGGGCTTTCGTTGGCCGACTTTCAACATCGCCGACGCCTCGCTGACTACAGGCATATTCATACTGATCGTCTGCCTGCTGATCATAGCCAAAGATACATAATAGCTCATCGTTTTGTAACTGTTCACCCTGACCCTGAACGCAGTGAAGGGGAAGGGTCGCAGAGATTCTTCGCTGAGTTTACCCTGAGCGAGATTCTGCGGTCGCTTTGCTTCCTCAGAATGACAGAAGCGAAGGGCTCAGAATGACAGTAAGGTGAACGGTTACCATCGTTTACATAGACTGGACAAATCTGACTAACTAGGGTAACATAGGTAAGAAGCTAGGAGGCGAGAGATTTGGCACACACTAGATCAGCGAGAAAGAGAGTACGGATCTCCTTAGAAAGAGGTCGTCGGAACAGGTCGATGCGGAGTCAGTCCAAAACCTATGTCGCTAGAGCTGAGAAGACCATCCAGGCCGGTGACTTTGGTCCGGCCGAAGAGGCGGTAAGACAGGCCATAAGCATTCTTGATAGGACAGCGCGCAAAGGGGTTATTCATCCCAACAGTGCGGCACACCGCAAGTCAAGTTTGGTGAGGAAGCTCATAGCCGCTCGCGGCAGCTCTCCCGGCGCCGGGGGCTAACAGGCGTCAACAAGACGCACCGGCAGTTCTGCTGAGGAGAACGGTGTTATCTCGAGAATTGAGGGTATTGGTGGAGTACTTGACATTTGCTCTTTGAAGGTATAATCTAATACAAGCAATTTCCCGAAAGGAGGTTTGGAAAGAATGGAGGCATATTGCTTCAGGTGCAGGGCGAAGAGAGAGATCAAGGATCCAAAAAAGGTGACCATGAAGAATGGGAAACCGGCCACTCAGGGTGTTTGCCCCATCTGCAGTACCAAGGTCTTTAGAATCGGCAAGAGTTAGAATTTGCTTGATTTGGCCAGCAAGGTGGCAGGGTTAGTCTGGAGTGCTTCGTCAATTTCGCCTTCAGCCAGGCCGGCACCTTGCAGGATAGCGATTGCCAGGCCGGTGGAAAGCAGGTCTTCTGAGGTGTGCGCATCGGAGCCAAGGAGGAGGCTTGCCCCGGTTGCTCGGGCTATGCTGGCTACGTGCCCGTTGGTGAGGGAGTGCCCCTTGCGGGCAGAGATTTCGATGAAGACCCCGTTTCTTTTCGCAAGGGTAGCTTCCTCGATGGTTATCAGCCCTGGATGGGCAAGTATGTCAACGTAGGGTGATTGCACCGCCGCCTTGTTGGTATCCTGTACTACCGGTTCGACGATGGTTTCACCGTGAACCGCTACTATTCGAACTCCCGTTTCTCTGGCATATTTTGCCGCATCAGATATGGCCGAGGCCGGCAGGTGAGTGAGTTCCACGCCCGGGATAGCGACGATATCCCAGTATTTCTCGGCCAGCACACAATCCTTGGTGATCTCAGCGATGAATCTCTCCAACTGGCCAATGCCCACGTGGTCGGTGACGGCAATCGCGCGATAGCCATTCTTGACCGCCCGATGCATGAGTTCCAGGGGTGAGAGGTCACCATCGCTCAGAGACGAGTGGGTGTGAAAATCGCAAATCACACCTGAAGAATAACATAAGTTGTTACTTGAGGCAAGCTCATGTTCCAGGCTTGCTCGGGAAGGAGATGGAAACATATGGGCAAGATCAACGTGGCCATAATCGGGGTAGGCAACTGCGCCTCCTCACTGGTTCAGGGAGTACATTACTATCGCGACACCCAAGAGAATGATTTTGTGCCCGGACTTATGCACGTAAATCTGGGGGGCTATCATATCAGCGACATCAACTTGGTTGCAGCCTTTGACATCGATAAGAATAAGGTAGGGAAGGACGTAGCAGAGGCCATCTTCACCCAGCCAAACAACACCTTCAAGTTCTGCGATGTTCCCCCTTCGGGAGTGGTGGTGGAGCGAGGCATGACCCATGACGGACTGGGAAAGTATCTCTCGGAGATCATCACCAAAGCCCCTGGATCAACAGCCGACATCGTACGTATCCTGAGGGAAAGAGAGACCGATGTGGTCATCAGTTATCTTCCTGTGGGTGCCGAAGAGGCAACCAAATGGTATGTAGAACAGATTCTTGCTGCCGGCTGTGCTTTTATCAATTGCGTGCCGGTGTTCATCGCCCGGGAGAAGTACTGGCAGGCAAGGTTTGCAGAGAAGGGACTGCCGGTCATCGGCGACGACATCAAATCACAGGTAGGGGCTACCATCACTCACCGGGTACTGACCAGGCTCTTCCGGGATCGAGGTGTTAAACTGGAAAGGTCCTACCAGTTGAATTTCGGAGGCAATACCGACTTCCTCAATATGTTGGAACGGGAGCGGCTGCAGTCGAAGAAGATATCCAAGACCAATTCAGTCACCTCGCAACTGGATTACGACATCGGTACCGGCAATATACATATCGGCCCCAGCGACCATATACCCTGGCTCGATGACCGCAAGTGGTGCTACATCCGGATGGAAGGGCGCCTCTTCGGCGATGTCCCCTTGAATCTGGAAGCCAAGCTTGAGGTTTGGGACAGCCCCAACTCCGCCGGCGTAGTGATCGATGCCATCAGATGCTGCAAGCTGGCCCTCGACCGGGGCATCAACGGCACGCTGATAGGCCCATCAGCCTATTTCATGAAATCCCCTCCCACACAATATACCGATGATCAGGCCCGAATTATGACCGAGGCATTCATCGCCGGCGAGGGACAATCTCCCGATAAGCCTGTTGGTAAAGATGATGAGATTCCCTCTGGTAAACGGCGCAAAGGGACAGCAAACAACTCTTAAGCACCCAGAAAAACAGGGTCAGGCTCGATGAAGATCGTTCAGGTTTCTCCCTACGACTATATGCATCCGGGTGGGGTTAACCAGCATATCTTTGCCCTGGGGGAGCATCTTACTGGCATGGGACATGAGGTGAAGTATATTCTCCCTTGCTCCCGACCCAAAGAACCTCCTAAGAACGGTAACATCATCTTCATTGGCCGGCCCGTCCCTATTCATGCAAGTGGATCCATCGTTCGATCTCCGGTCTCGCCCCACTTACTTTTCTCGGATCGTATCTGTGAGACTTTAGAGCTGGAGAAATTCGATATCGTTCACCTTCACGAGCCATTGTTTCCCCCGCTGACCACCGCCTGTTTGCGCTATTCCTCTTCAGTGAATATAGGCACCTTCCACGCTTCCCGGCCAAGGAGCTGGGGATATTGGCTCTGGCGCCCAGTATTCAACCAATGGCTGCCGAAACTTGATGGCAGAATCGCCGTTTCTCAACCGGCACTGGACTTTATCAGTCGTTATTTCCCCGGGGACTATACCATAATTCCCAATGGGATCGAATTGGAACGCTTTGCCACTCCGGCGAAACCCATCGAGGAATTCCAGGATGGTAAGGTAAACATTCTGTTCGTGGGACGATTGGAGAAGCGCAAAGGATTTGGGTACCTTCTCGACGCTTACCGATATGTCAAGAGGGAAAATCCCAACACACGACTCATTGTGGTTGGGCCTCCGGGATGGTCGCGCTGGAAATACGAACTACTGGTAACGAGACACAATCTCAAGGATGTGGTATTTGTTGGCTATGTTTCCGCTGATGATTTGCCTCGTTACTATCACACCGCCGACATATTCTGCGCGCCGGCCACCGGCAGTGAAAGCTTTGGCATTGTACTGCTTGAAGCAATGGCCGCTTCCAGGCCAATTGTGGCTTCGAATATCGGCGGATATGCCAGCGTGATAAGTCGAGAGGTCGACGGCCTACTGGTGAATCCAAAGGACATCAAAACGCTCGCCGGCGCCCTCGATTTGCTCGTCAAAGACAAGGCCTTGCGCGAGCGGCTTGGTGCCCATGGCAGACTAAAGGCCGAGGGATATAGCTGGGACAAGGTTGCTGGTAGGGTGATGGCGTACTACGAAGATCTTCTGGAGCGACGCCGTCGTTAAGCATGGGTTGAGGATGACTGGCTGATGATCTCCAAGCTACGCCCCGGCCTCGGTCGGCTCCTCACTGAGCCCATTGTTCGCCTCATTGCCCGGACCGGGATTTCTCCCAACGCACTTACTATCACAGGGTTCCTTCTAAATGCCGTTGTGGCCGGGGTATTGGCCGGCGGCTACCTTTTTCTGGGTGGGTTCCTGGTTCTCTTCGCTGGCTGGTTTGACATGCTCGACGGGGCTCTGGCCCGGATAAGTGGCAAGTCCACCCGATTCGGAACATTGCTGGACTCCACGGTCGATCGTTTCTCCGAGGCGGTCGTGTTCTTGGGACTGCTAGTCTTCTATCTCGCACAGGGAGCCACGCTGGAGATTCTGCTTATCTACTTCACCATTGTGGGATCGATAATGGTGAGCTACGTCCGGGCCAGGGCTGAGGGATTGGGGCTGAGGTCTGAGGTGGGGCTCTTCGCCCGCCCCGAGAGGGTGATCCTGTTAGCGCTGGGATTGCTTCCCAGCCGGATATCTCCCGTGGCTCTCCTGGTCGTCCTATGGATTCTGGCCGTGGGAACGATGATCACGGTCCTCCATCGCCTGATTCACACCTGGCGGCAGATGAAGGATGATAGATCATAAGATGATTGATAACAATAAGGAACGCTATCCTATTGAATGTGGGCAACCACGGAGGGGGTTGCCCCTACGATGCTAACCTAGACTTCAAATAGGCTTTCAGCAGTTCATCGAGATCGCCATCGAGGACCGAAAAGGGGTCGCTGGTGGTGTAGCCGCTGCGATGATCCTTAACCATCTTATAGGGGTGTAAGATATAGCTCCGGATCTGGTTTCCCCAACCGGCACCTACATGCTCCCCTTTCAGTTTGGCCTGCTCCGCGGCCTTTTTCTGTAAGTCTAATTCGAGCAGGCGGGCTCCCAAAACCCGCAGGGCCATTTCCTTGTTTCTTGCCTGAGACCGCTCGCTCTGGCAGGTGGCAACAATCCCGGTGGGAAGGTGGGTGATCCTCACCGCTGAGCTGGTTTTCTGCATATGCTGTCCCCCCGGGCTACTCGATCTGAAGGTATCTATCTTCAAATCGTCTGGATTTATGGTAAGGTCAGTGTCGCTTTCAACCTCGGGCATGACCTCGACCAGGGCGAAGGAGGTGTGACGAGCATGGTCGGCATCGAAAGGGGACAGGCGAACCAGACGATGCACGCCGCGCTCCGACTTCAGATATCCGTAGACGTGATTGCCCTTGATCTCCACCATGACGCTCTTGATCCCCGCTTCATCACCGGGTGAGGTCTCGATGACCTCAGCTTGATGACGGTGCTTTTCGGCCCACCTGAGGTACATTCTGAGGAGCATCTCGGCCCAGTCCTGTGACTCGGTGCCACCAGCGCCGGCATGCACCGCCAGGATGGCATTCCTGGCGTCATATTCGCCGCCGAGGGTCTCCTGGAATTCCAGCGCCTCAAGATGCTGCTCAATGTCATCCGCCCCGGCAGCGATCTCTCCATCCAGGGACTGATCATCCTCTGCACTGACCAGGGAAATGATGTCGAGAAGATTACTGCACTTTGCCTCTAGTTCATTCCAGGTTTCGACGGTTCCCTTGATCTGAGAGAGCCGGCGCATGGCTTGCTGGGCTTTTCTCTGGTCCTGCCAGAAATCAGGCCTGCTGGATTGGGATTCAAGATGGGCAAGCTCCTTTTCCTTCTGGAGGATGTCAAAGATGCTCCTTCATTCTGGCGATGCGAGTCATCAGATCTTCTATTCGTACTTTCATGTCTTCCATTTATCTCTCCGTATCCTTCCCCCATTATTTGGGTGGAAGCAATTATTGAGCCACACGGGCGCGCCAAGTGTATGATCCTGGATGCGGATTCCAAAGGTGATACTCTGCATTCTCTGCGTTCGCATGGAGAACAGTTAGTTCCGCGATACTCCCTTAATCACTAAACTATCGCTCGCGTTCAACCGCCCGAAGAGCATGCAGCGATTCCTGGTACGCATAGAACGCATTGTTAGGTGCATCCATTTGAGTACTGTCCACCATCTCAGTGCCAGTTTCAAATACAAGCCTATTCAATTACAATCGCACACCGCGCAGTGTTTGGCGGATACTGAGCTTTTTGTGCTAAAGATTCAAGCTGGTGGTAGACACATGGGCCGTATCCAAATGCGCCAACCACAGACGGTTTCCAATTATGATCCGTTGCAATCTGCTTGTAGGAAGTGAAGAACGTCTTCATATTTTCAGCCTTCTCAATCCGGTGAACGGGGTTGAATGCCCAAAGAGGCCTTTCCTCCTCCATTTGTTCTCTCATCTCATCCATCACACGCATACGGGGCGTAGGTCCATGAGCTGAATGTACAAGCACGTGGCTCCGGTGATTGTATACTTGAGCGTCGTGACAAACCAGAATGAGAGATTTCCCCAATGAAGTTGTGACAAACCTTGGAGAGCGACGCCCTTTGCAGGTACCAAATCCGGCGAGGAAATCTGCTTCTTTATCTACAGGATAGCTCTTCCAAACAACGGATTCTATTTTCCCTGTGACAAATACAACTGCAAACTGGCCAATTCCCCAATCATCAATCAGTACATCTATCCCAATCACATAATCTCGTCGAGCACCTCCTAGTGCCTCAGTAAAGGGTGTAAGTCTCTCTTCCACGAAGGCCAGTAGTCTTTCCAAACACTTCTGGGACCGCCACTCGCGACGAGCCACCAGTCCGTCCGCATAGATTTCCACAAATCCACCACCAGTCACGACCACTTTCACGTCTAGGGCTTCCTTTGAAATCCGTGATTCAACCTCTTTGATGAGAGCGCTCATCAAGAAAACGTCGTCTCTCTCAACCCCAAGAGGATGTAATACTTGGGCAACAGGTCCTCCCTGGTTGCGCAGAAATCGGATACCGAATTCCTTGACTGTAGTCTCTGCTCTTATCTGCGTCCCCATTTATTCCTCCTTGTTGTAAGAGTTTAGTTTTTCCAAAACC
>JALPXQ010000070.1 GCA_023271515.1 Dehalococcoidia bacterium
TCACCGCCGCTGATGGTTCCCAGGGTCTGCAACTTGCTCGAATTGAAAAGCCAGACCTTATCCTCCTGGACGTTATGCTCCCCCAGCTTGACGGCCTGGAGGTTTGTCGTATCCTGCGCCAAGAGATGCCCGTGCCCATCCTGATGCTGAGTACTAGGGATGAAGAATTTGACACGGTCATTGCCCTGGAGCGAGGGGCCGATGACTGTATGACCATGCCGCTCGGTATCAGAGAGTTGCTGGCGCGGGTCCGGGCGATGCTGCGCCGGGTGAACATGGCAAATGAGGTAACCCCGCCCGATCCGCAGGCTCTCCCCCAGCAAATAAAGGTCGCCGGTCTTACCATTGATCTTTCTCGTCGCCGCGTTTTTCGCCATGAATCCACTCATAACCTGACTCCCAAGGAATTGCAACTGCTCGTCTTTCTGGCAAGGAACCGGGGACACGTCTTCAGTCGAGACCATCTTCTGGACGAGGTATGGGGCGATGATTACGCCGGCAATCCCCGCGTAGTGGACTATCATATCCTCTCGCTAAGACGGAAGATCGAGGATGACCCTTCTTGCCCCGTCCACCTGGTGACGGTCCGCGGCACCGGCTACAAGTTCGAGGGATAGCAAAGGGGCAAAGCCCCTTCAAAAGCCGAGGACATGACCGCTTTTCTAACCAAACCTTAACCATCTCTTAACAATTCCTTAATATCCCCTTAACATTCATCTGCTATAGTATAAGTATGGGGGAAGTTGCTTCCAGAATAGGGCATCAAAGGAGTAAAAAATGAGTTCAATCCTGAGCGTGGCAGGGTGTGAGACAAAAGGAAGACGAATTCGACCTGGAAGGCAGGACTGAGGACTCTTGGCCTATCCGAGGTCGCTGAGTGATAGATGCCTGCCAGTTACCGAAGGAACACCATGGTTCTCCTGATACGGACAATTCCCAGATTGACAGAAGTGAGGACCGGAGATAGCGTCCATGAAGGGGATACCCTGGGGGTAAATCCCCGTACACTGGAGGCGGTTGTCTCTCCGATCTCGGGAATAGTTGCCGACATTTTCATTACCGCCGATCGACGCTCGCTGATGTTGGTGATAGACTCATCCAGCCACCTGGATGACCGGGAGGTGGCAGATGCTAAGAGGGAAGCAAGCCTATCGGCAGACAAAACCATCGGGGGTGCAGAATGGATATCGAAGGAAGTGGCAAATGGATCTTTTTAGCTATCCTCAGTGTGCTGGTAGTTGTCGGACTGATCGCGAAGAAGAAACTGGGCGAGGCCAATAGAATCTATGATTGCCTCAATTAAGCCCTGAACCAGGGCTGGAGCTCTCGTGCTATGCTGCCCTTAACAATCTCTTAACATAGCCTTAACCTGACCTTAACATTGGGGTGTTATCATTACAAGGAGAAACCGGAAAAGGCGAGCGGGTAATTAAGGTTGTCAAGTATGCTGAAAAGGAGGTGCATGGCTATAGATGTAAGCCTATGAAATTCAGCAGACCACAGAAAAGTCGTGGGATAACCACGACACAGACAAGCACCAACCAAAACAAAAAAAGGAGGACAAAAATGTCTAAGAAACTACGGATGGCAAAGAGGGTCGGTTTCATCGGACTAACGGCGGTGTTGCTCTTGGCGGTGGCTTTTGCTGGGCCAATGCAAATGGCAGAAGCAAGAGTGAACATTTATCGTGGAGAGAGCAACGTCCAAACCATACATGGCCGTATAACCGATGAGAATGGTAATCCAATCATAGCCCGTGTAGAGCTTTGGTACGCTGAGTTAGGGCGAATCACCGAAGAGCTAGGCGAAGAGGTACCGGAAAGAGTCCAGTTTGCGCGCAATCTCTTTCACGCCGGCTATTCTGACGCAAGGGGGCGTTACTACCTCAATGCCCCACCAGGGGAGTGGCTGATAAAAGTATCCAAAGGGCCTGAGTGGGAAGTCAAAACGTTCAGGCACTCAGTAAGAGATATCCAGCCCCGTTGGTCTGTGGCCAGCCACAGGATGGATGTGACTCTACGGCAGCTATATCACCTGGAAGAGCTGGGATGGTTCTCCGGGGATCTGCACCTCCACACCTGGCATACTGACGGCCAGGACACACCTACTGAAGTGGCTAGAGCTGCAATAGGAAACGGTCTGGATTTTGCAGTCATTACTGACCACAACGCTGTTGACGGCTGGGAAGAATGGTTAGAGCAAAGAACCGACCGGTTTCTCCCGATTGTAGGGGAAGAGGTTACCACTGGAAGCCTAATAAAGGGCAAAGGCTGGGGGCACCATCTTGTGGTTGGCACCAGCACTTTGGATGGCGGGGCTACAGACCCCTACACCCCGGATATTATGGGTCGGTACATGTTCCGCTCTGCGGAGCAAGTACAGAGGCTTATCGATCTTACCCACGAGCAGGGTGGTGTTTTTGCACTGGCCCACCCGATGCCTGGCAGGGACTGGCCGGGCGGCACCATCAGCATCTGGGATAAAATACGACACTTTGATGCCATCGAGGTCTGGAACGGCTCTGAGGCGGGTCCCCATACTCGTTCCCTTTATCCGGATGATGTTCTGTGGAATGCATCTACCATGGCGACACAGGTATGGTTCGAGTTCCTGAACGCTGGCAACAGAATTGCCGCCTGGGGAACTTCAGATTGTCACAATACTAGTGGGTTGGCTACCGGGGGGGGCGGTAATCCAGCGGCCGGGTATACCCACATATTGGAGATGGATCCCCGGCAATGCCCGCACCTATGTTCATGCTGGCGAGCTTGAGCCACGCAAAATCAAGGATGCCTTGAGAGACGGAAGAGCCTTTATTACCAGTGGATTTGGCCCCTTTTTGCTGGTGGAGAGTGGAGGGAAGGGGCCGGGCGAAATAGTGAGAGTTGGAGCCGACGGCAAGGTTCCCCTCAACATAAAGGTGCTTAGCAACCAGCTTCTACCGGCTCATCCCCAGGCTATCCGGATAATCCAGGGCGGCGAAGTAGTTGAAGAGCTGCCTACTGGAAGAGTCAAGGAAATGGAAGTAAGCAGCACGATACGTATCGAAGAAGACAGTTGGGTGGTAGTACAGGTCTTCGGTGCCTATCCGGCCATGGCTATGACCAATGCTATCTACTTAGATATGCCGCCCTATGGTGACTGGGACGATCCGGAGTGGCGGGTTCCGGAAGGAGCAGAGGGGTGGATGAATCCATTCCCGCAGGCACCTGAGATAACGGTACCTGATGGTCCAGCGTTACCCACCCGGAATGTAATCCTCCTCATCGGCGATGGTATGGGTTTTTCTACGGTAACCGCCGCCAGGGTTTATAAAGTCGGGCCGGACGGGAACCTGGCCATAGATACCTTAGAGCACCACGGCTGGATATCCACCCACTCCTTAAACAGCCTGGTTACCGACTCGGCGGCGGCGGGAACGGCGATCGCTACCGGACAGAAGACCAATAACCTTATGGTAGCTATGCTGCCCGACGGGACCGAACTGGAAAGCATCCTCGATATAGCCCGGGATATGGGAAAATCAACCGGAATGGTGACTACGTCCAGGATAACCCATGCCACTCCGGCTGTCTTTGGGTCAAGTAGCCAAGACCGGGGCAATTGGAATGACATCGCTACCGATTACCTTTTTGAATCCCGGCCCGATATATTGTTGGGCGGGGGCTCAAGGTACTGGCTTGATGATCAGGTTGAAGGCTCCCGCAGGACTGTGGAGAGGCTCATGAAGCAGGGGCTGACCGAGGCAGAGGCAAAGGCTGACGACGGGCTGCTAGATGATGCCCAGAGAGAAGGGTACACGATAGTTTTCACCGCAGATGAGTTGATGGCTCTTGATATGGACGAGCTCTTCAGGGAGGGAAAGAAGCTCATCGGTCTTTTTGCCCTGAGCCACATGGCTTATGAATACGACAGGGCGGAGAAAGCCCCTGATGAACCGCATCTGGCAACCAAGACAAGGGTAGCTCTCGAATACCTCAGCCAGGACGAGGATGGCTTTTTCCTCATGGTGGAAGGAGCCAGGATTGACCATGCCAACCATGCAAATGATGTGGTGAGAGCGATATATGACACGCTGGCTTTTGATGAAGCAGTGAAGGTTGCTCTTGACTTTCAGATAAAGAACCCCAACACCCTGGTGATTGTAACCTCAGACCACGATTGTGGCGGTATGGCTGTGGAATGGCCATATGGGGAGTTTCCACCAGCGGGAGAAATTCCAATCAAGGATATTGACCTCGACCGCAAGGAATGGGGAATGGAAATGACCACTCGTGAGCTTCTGAGTGAGTTAGAGGACACCCTGACGGATGAGCTGATGCGTCATGTCAATCAGTTACTCTGGCGTGATGGTATCTGGACCAGTGGGCAACACACTGCCGTTGATGTCCCGCTTATGGCCACCGGTCCTGGTGCGGAAAGGGTCTCCGGGCGGATGGACAACACCGATATCTTTGAAATAATGCACCTCGCCTTTTTGGGCCTCTAGCGAATACAGGGAGGGGCAATGACTGGCGGGCTCGGTCCGAGCCCGCCAGTCGCTGGCACAAGATGTGGTCATTGTAATACGCGGTCTGATAAGGAACACGATGGTTCTCCTGATAAGGACAATTGCCAGATTGACAGAAGTGAGGGCCGGAGATAGCGTCCATCAAGGGGATACCCTGGGGGTAAATCCCCGTACGCTGGAGGCGGTTGTCTCTCCGATCTCGGAATAGTTGCCGACAGTTTCATTACCGCCGATCGACGCTCGCTGATGTTGGTGATAGACGAGTATTGAGTTCCGAGGATCTCAAAACTCTAAACTCGTAACCCATAACTTTAGAAAGGAGGGGCAAAATGGGCATCACCTACAGGATTTCGATTATCGGGAACGGAGGGGTCGGAGGGGCGGTGGGGAAGGTATTCGCCAAATATGGCTATCAAGTGATATTCTACGACGTTGATCAGGAGAAACGGAAGGAACTGGCATCCCAGGGTTACAAGGTTGCGGGAGAATTGGCAGAGGCCGTTCTGGATACCGATATCTCGTTTATCTGCGTTCCGACACCGACTGAGAATGGCCGGCTCGATCGAAGCTATGTTGAGACCGCATTGGCTGGCGTTCTGGAAGCGGCATCTTCAAAGGATGGGTATCATACCATCGCTATCAAGAGCACAGTCCTGCCGGGAGTCGTATCGGAATCCAATGGAGCCAGTTCCGGGGTGTGTATGAATCCAGAATTCTTGAGGAGTGAGACAGCAGAGGAAGATTTTGAGAATCAGCCCATTATAATCGGGCATATCGACCAGAAGGCAACTGAGGTGCTGAAGGAGTTCTATGAAGATTTCAAGAGAAGAACGAGGAAGGATTTTGAAATCCTGGTGACGGATGCAACGACCGCCGCCATGATCAAGTACGCCTCAAACTGTCTCCTGGCAACCAAGATTTCTCTCTTCAATGAGATTGCCGGGATGTGTGGAAAACTGGGTGTCGATCCAGGCGTGGTGGTGAGAAATGTGATCGCCGACAGGCATTCAACCATCGAATTTTACCGCAGGGATTTTCTCTCCCTGGGATTTCAGGATGAATGCCTGCCCAAGGACCTCGAGGCGTTCATTTCCTTTTGTTGTGATTTCGATTATCAGCCGGAGTTATTGAGGGCCGTTAAAAAGGTAAATGAGAGGGTCGGGAAGCAATGAGAATAGCAGTCATCGCCAGGGGGATTTGGCCTCTAGTGGTCGGAGGTTGTGGATGGTTTAAGCGGTCATGAACTGAAGGTGATCACCAAGTACCGAAAAGAGGAGAGGAGACCGGAGATAGGTGTAGAGATTGATGAAGCAAGAAGCGTGGTGGCATCTAAACTCACCAGGGATTACTATATCGAGAATTTCTCGGCGGAGAAGGACAAATTTTCCGTCATCCCGCTCGGCCTGGATGAGGGAGAAGTCTGGGAGGGAGAAATATCCCGGGGAGAGGAATTCAGATTCCTTTATCTGGGCAGGATCGCCCCCAACAAGGGTATCCACATCTTGCTCCAGGCATTTGAAAGAGAAGTTGCCGGTGGAGCTCACAATCTATGGTGGATTTACAGAGGATTACGCCACGTATTACGACTATTTGTGGGATTTATCGCGCGGTTTGCCGGTCAGATTTGCCGCGAGAGAGGAAGACAAGGCAAGGCTATATCGTTCGTTTGATGGAGTCATCTGTCCATCGGTTGCCCACGAGGGTTTTGGTTTGGTGGTCTTAGAAGCACTCAGATATAATGGCGTCGTCATCGCTTCGGATATATTCGTTAAGACAGGGGTGATGAGAGAGGACGTTGGGTTCGTCTATCCCAGAGGTGACGCCCGTGCCCTTGCCTCGAGGATGATGAAAGCATTGCTGCTGAGTGACAGCGAGAGATTGAGGCTGCAAGGAAAAGCCGGCAGATGGGCGGAGAGATTCAACTGGGAAAGCCATGTAAGCGAGCTGGAGAAGCTCCTGGCCAGC
>JALPXQ010000071.1 GCA_023271515.1 Dehalococcoidia bacterium
TGCGCCCCGTCGAGGCCTTTCGCTACGAATAGCGGTCTTTGCGACAGGGGGGAGGTGATGCATATAGATATACGACTACAAGGAATCTGCAACCATTTAGCCACCGAGACACTGAGGCACAGAGGTTATGAATTGTCCCTTTGTGCCCGGAGAATAATTCTCCGTGTCTCTGTGGCTCCGTGGTGAATAGTCATAATTCTGGTTCTGCCTCATCCAGGTTAGGCGAAAGAAACAAAAAGGAGAGAAAAACAATGGTTCAAGAGAAACAACGTCATGGTTGCCTCACCGCCTGGCTGGTGCTACTGATAATAGGAGGCGCGCTATCGCTGCTAGGAACGACTCTAGGGTATCTTGTGGTTCCCCAATTAATGAGAGAAGCTTTTCCGGATGCCCCCGGCTGGGCATTTCCTGCGATGGCTGTTCTCAGCCTCCTTGGCCTCGTCTTCGCTATTGCGCTATTCACATGGAAGAAGTGGGCATTTTGGGGCTATGTACTTTCCAGCATCGCCGGCGCTATTGTGAGTGTGTTAATGGGAGCACCAGTTTGGCAATCGCTGTTAGGCTTAGCTGGTGTAGTTGTACTCTATGCTGTCCTTCAGATTGGTGGCAAAGAGAAAAAAGGCTGGTCGCAGTTGGAGTAATCAAATGGATAGGCTGAAGGCCGAAGTCCGAAGGCTGAAGCTCAATCATCCCGCATATTTCATGCCTAAAAGCCTTCAGTCTTCGGTCTATCTACCTGACGGCTCAGGCTCAAGCTCCCTGGCAGTCTTCAGCATATTCGCCTTGCGGGGAAAATAGAGTTGACCGCATTCTGTGGCCCCATTTTACTGGCAGAACGTAGTTTCTTTTTGAAGGCCAAGTGTGGTTCCTGCAAAGAATATCCGGCCATTAGGCGCTTGCCAGCCAAGATCGACGAAATATTGTCAATAGACTCATTGATTTCAACATAATAAATAATGCAAGGAGAGCGGCCATTGAAATCTCAAATCCCAGGCACGAAATTCCGGTGCCCAATAACCAAAGGAACTTCAACGATTTAAGGGAATGGTATAAGAATTGAAAAATGAAAAGTGCAAAATGGAGTTTGGAATTGGCAAATTAATAGTTACAGGCAAAGAGAAATAATTTTGCAATTTCCATTTTTCATTTGGTATATTTGGAGAGGGAGGTGGACACAGACGAACAATGATCTCTATGCTATCGCTTGAGATGAAACTCCTTAGGAAGCGCAAGATACTATTTATTGGGATGCTCTTGTTGCCCCTATATTTCGTTCTAATTAGGCTCATAATACCACCTGATGTAGACCTTTTTCTTTTTCAGTTGATCCCACTCCTGCTTGGTTGGCTACATCTCGGTGATAAAATCATATCCATGAAGAGATGCCGGCAGTTTGAATCCCTCTTCTCGCTAGGTGTTGCCCCGAAGGATATGTTCGCTGGCAATCTCCTCACCATGGGAATATATTATGTTTATGTATTCCTCATCTTTTTCCCCCTCTATCTGCCTGGTATCTCCGTTGGTTCCACGACAGAGCTCAGGGCACTATTTCTTATTACTTGTCTGTTGATGGCGTTGAAGGGTCTTGCCAACTATGTTGCACTGTTGATTAGGAGGGTATACCTTATTGGCTGGGTTACCATGCTTATTTTCATGCTAGCTATCTTTGGTATGCGGCATATTCAAGCAATGGCCGAACACCCTTACGCATGGATGGTCTTGCCGATCTCTCTCATTGCAATTGCAATGTCATACCTGATGGCTGCCAGATTAAGTAAGGAAAGGATAATATTGAGCAGCGAATAGGGAACCCGTTTCATTTGGTTAGTTTGCAGGGAGGTATCTTATTGTGGGAAGGGAAGAGCCAGTAATCGAGGTAGTTGGCTTAACAAAGAGCTTTTCTGGTGTCCTTGCGCTGGACGACGTCTCGTTTAATGTTTTTAAGGGGGATGTGTTTGGTTGCATCGGCCCAAATGGAGCAGGAAAGACAACTGCAATTCGCTGTATATTGGATTTGCTAAAGCCATCTAAGGGCGAGGCAAAGGTCTTTGGGGAGAGTTCTGCGAGTAGCCTCTCAAGATATGGCCGCAAGATTGGAACAGCTTTAGAGAACCCCGGCCTGTTTGAGGAACTAACCGGGGAGGAGAATCTGGAGCTTTATTCCCATATTCTCAGGATAGCAAAGGAAGAGAGAAAGAGAAGGATAGGCCTCTTGCTCTCGTTTGTTGGCCTAGAGGGGAAGAGGAGAGAGAAGATAGCAGCATACTCGCACGGGATGAAGAAACGGCTGATTCTTGCCAGGGCATTACTCAATGATCCGGAGATACTAATCTTTGATGAGATTACGAGTGGACTGGACCCAGAACAGAAAAAGACCTTCTACGAATTGATAAGGCACCTGAGAGAGGAAGGGAAGACCATATTTTTCAGCTCCCACGTATTGAGTGAGGTGGAGGGGATCTGTAGCCGGATAATCATCTTGCGAGAAGGCAAGGCTGTCTTTTGTGATACCTTAGAGAACCTCTTCTTGCGGTTTGGTAGATATATTGTCAGGGCAAGATTCAGTGACGTTGAAAGGATTGATGGAATTGACAATCTGCCATTTGTCAAGAATACATGGGTCGAGGATAAGAATATCACCATATTCGTCTCTATTGACAACATTGAAGAGGTCAGTATGAAGCTAGGCGGGTTAGGCTTGTTTGATCTATCTGTCACCCAGATCAAACTTGATGACATCTATGCCACAATCTTTGGTTTGGAGGATAAAACGAGAGACAGCGTGAAGAGATTCAGGGAGAGCTTCGCGAGGGACGAACAATGATCTCTATGCTATACCTTGAGTTAAGTCTCATCAGGAGGCCCAAGTTAGCTATTGCGGTGCTTCTCTTTTTTTCTATATTTGCCCTTCTAGTTAGTCTCATAGGTGATAGAGGCATTTTATTGCTTCAGTTGACCCCACTCCTTATGGGTTGGCTACTTATCGGTCATATCGTATCTATGAAGAGAAACCGGTAGTTTGAATCACTCTTCTCCCTATCTGTTACCCCAAAGGATATATTCGTGGGCAATCTCCTTTTCCTGGGGATATATTATATTTATGTATTTCTTATCTATCTCCCCCTCTATCTGCTTGGTATCGCCATTGGTTCTATGACAGAGCTCAGGATACTGTTTCTTCTTGCCCTCTTCTTGATGGGGACAAAAGGTCTTGCCAGCTATCTAGCAATGTTGATTAGGAGGATATACCTTATTCAATGGGCTGGCATGGCTGTTTTCATGCTAGCTCTCTTTGGTTTGCGGCATATTGCAAGAATAGTAGAACACCCTTACGTATGGATGGTCTTGCCGATCTCTCTCGGTGCAATTGCAATTTCATACCTGATGACTACCAGATTAAGTAAGGAAAGGATGATATTGAGCAGCGAATAGGGAACCTGTCAGGCATATGAGAAAACGAACCTACTCAGGTTCAAAGCCTGTCCTGAGATTGTCGAAGGGTTCCAAAGTTCACGGCTGAAGGTTAGAGAGCGATGAAGATTGAAGTATGAAGAATGCAAAGCAGTGGGGGTCGCATCCAGCATGCGACACACCTCGATCGTGAACCCACCTTAGGCGGGGAGCCTGACAACCTCCCTAGAAAATAGCAATTTTCATGCGACATGGTGCGCCGCGGCGCATGGGCGATTCCTAAGCAACTAGAATTCTGTCAAGGCTGTTTTTCGTATCAAACGCCCTGTTTTCCTTGGTACAGCGGCGCATCGTCCATACGGGGTTGTAGTTACTTTCGTGAATAACCCCGAAGCGAAGCCCGGGGTCGGTTGCTGAGCAGTTACTTGAGAACCAAGAGCTGTCTAAAGGGGCTGGATTCAGTCAACGGAAGGGTGTTTTCAGCAGAGGAGCCGAAATGAAAGAAGATTTAAAAGAGGCGCTAAGGCTCATGTTTTCGCAAAGCGAAAGCGAGCCTCAGAAGGTGCATCTTACTGAACTTAAGCGACTGCTACCTTATGCCAGGCAGCAATGGAAGAACATTCTTGTTGCTTCTATCTTGCTCATAATAAGCTCGTTGATATCACTTCCTATTCCATACCTGACGATGGTGGTTATTGACGATGTCTTGCTGGGAGATCAGGACGTAACTCTATTTGTTTTGCTAATATTAATAATGGCGGGGCTCCATATTGGTGAGACGATATTCTCTTTTCTTACAGACTATCTGTTTACTGTCATAAACCAAAGGGTGATGGCTCGTATCCAGAAAGATGTTTTCTCCCGGATTTTGAGGCTTCCATTCTCCTTCTTCAATAAATCCCAGAGTGGCTATCTATTAGGTCGAATGGGGGAGGTGTCTGAATTAAAAGTTATCTTTTCCGATTCGTTGGTAATGGAGCTGATCAATGTTCTTCAGTTTGTAGTTATCTTGGTGATACTTTTCCATCTAAACTGGCAATTGACCCTCGTTTCATTATTGACCCTGCCCATCGTGTTTGTGGTGCTAAAATACTCATACCGGGGACTTTCCCCCACTAGCGGAGAGCTGATGGAGACCGCTGCTGAGGTATCCTCTCATATGGAGGAGAGTTTTTCAGGAATTGAGGTAATAAAGTCATTTGGAACCGAGGCACGGGCAAGTGATGAATTAACAGAAAAGCTTGATACCTTTGTTCACAAGGGCATTATCCAGTCAATGCTCTTCACTATATTTGGTGAGAGCAGTAACCTGATAATTACGTTAGGTTTACTATTCATTCTCTTGGTGAGCGGTTTCCAGATAATGGCTGGAGTGTTTACCATTGGTGGCTACTTGGCCTTCGTTGGATATGTAGGAATGATGTATGCCACCCTAGTTTCTATCGCTTCATTTGGTGTAACCATCCAGCCTACTCTAGTTGCCCTGTCTCGAATCCTTGAATTCTTTGAATTGACAACTGAACATGAAGGGAGAGGGAATGAGACATTAAACTATATTGGTGGAGAGATTCAGTTCAATGGGGTTAGTTTCTCTTATGATGGAAAGAAAAAGGCGCAAGAAGGATCTATTCTCATTGATGGACAAGATATAACCAGAGTCAAGCTCTCATCTCTTAGGGAGAAGATTGGGATTATTTCCCAAAACATCTTTCTCTTTAATGACACAGTAAAGAACAATATCGTCTATAGTAATCCCAACATCTCCGATCAAGGAATAGAAAAGGTAATCAGAGAGCTAGAAATAACAGATTTCGTTGAGAACCTTCCACAAGGCTTGAATACTATTATTGGGGAGCGGGGGGTTAGATTGTCCGGCGGCCAGAAACAGCTACTGGCATTCATTAGAACAACTCTAAAGAAGCCATCAATATTGCTGCTTGACGAAGCCACCTCAGCGATAGATCAAACCACAGAAGAAAAGATAGAGAAGATTATTAAGGGCCAATATCAAGAAAATACGGTTATCATTATCGCTCATAAATCAAGATTAATTAAGATTGCTGACAAGAGAGTAATCTTAGATAAGGGAGAAATTGTGAGGATTGAGGATCGAAACGGAGTCTATTCTAGTTGAAAAATGAGCCTGAACGATAGGAGTATCCGTACCGCAGACCTGGTAAAAGCCTACAAGATGGGGAAATATAGTGGCAACGCTCTAAACTGGAACCCTCAATTGATCCAAGACTTTTGATCGCGGCCGGCATTCTTTTGACTGGCCTTTAACGAAGGAATAATAGTGGCATTTTGAAAAGTGGCTCAGTTAAGGAACGCTTGATGGCCTGGGGAGGGGTGATTTACTGTGAATTGAGATTTTGGAGAAACAAGAGTATTGCAAAACGAATTGGGAGGAAGGATGTCGTTACTTGAACTGCGTGGAGTAACCAGGGATTATCAGTTGGGGAAAACGTGGGTGCATGCCCTGCGCGGCGTTGACCTGTCCATCGGCGCCGGGGAGATTGTCGCCATCATGGGGCCATCGGGGTCGGGCAAATCCACCCTGCTGCACATCATCGGCTGTCTCGATATGCCTTCGGCGGGTGCGGTAGAGATCGAAGGTAAGCCGACAGACGGCCTCAGCGAGCGGGAACTATCCATCTTGCGAGGACAGAAGTTTGGGTTCGTCTTCCAAACGTTCAACCTGGTGGCAAGCCTCACAGCGCAGGGGAATGTGGCATTGCCGATGATCTTCCAGAGAGTGAAGGCAAGCCGGCGAGCACAGCGAGCGGGGGAGCTACTGGCGAAGGTCGGCCTGGGTGACCGGAGGAACCATCACCCTAACGAACTCTCAGGTGGAGAGCGGCAGCGGGTCTCTATCGCCCGGGCCATGGCCAATGACCCCGATATTATCCTTGCTGACGAGCCGACCGGAAACCTGGACTCTGAGAGCGGAGCAACGGTAATGGAATTGCTCCGGCGCCTGAGCAAGGAGGAAGGGAAAACGG
>JALPXQ010000072.1 GCA_023271515.1 Dehalococcoidia bacterium
GAACCCCTGGGCCTGCGGCCGGGGGCAGGCCTGACAACCTGACTAGTTACAAAACCTAAAACTTATAAATGAAAGGTTGTTTAGATGTCAGAAATATCCAGTGTTCTACAAGTTGAGATCGGTGAACAACAACTGTTGATTGAAACCGGGAATCTCGCCGGGCAGGCCGATGGAGCGGTCACCGTTCGCTATGGTGATACCCTGGTGCTGGTCACCGCCTGTGTCGGCCGGGAACGCCGGGAGAGGGAGGATTTCCTCCCCTTGACGGTGGATTTCGAGGAACGGCTTTACGCTGCCGGCAAGATACCGGGCAGCTTCTTCAGAAGGGAAGGCCGTCCCGGACAGGAGGCGACGCTGGCAGCGCGACTCATCGATCGTCCCATTCGCCCATTGTTTCCCAAGGGCTTCTACAAGGAGATTCAGGTGGTGGTCACCGTGCTTTCGGCGGACAAGGAGAACAATCCTGATATCCTCGCCATTATAGGTGCCTCCGTGGCCCTTGGAATCTCCTCTATTCCCTTTGCCGGCCCGGTCAGTGCGGTTCGGGTAGGATACATAGACGATGAGTTCGTAGCCAATCCCACCTTTACCCAGCTTGCCCGGAGCCGGCTGGATCTGGTGGTTGCCGGAACCAGGGATGCGGTGATCATGGTGGAAGCGGGGGCCAAGGAGGTAAGCGAGGGGATCGTTCTGGAGGCTATCAAATTCGGGCAGGTGATCAACGGGGAAATCATCGAGGCCCAGGAAGCATTCATCGAGACACATGGCAGGCCAAAGATGGAATTCAAGGCTACTCCCAATGATGGATTGCAGCAAGAGGCTTCCGCCGTGCTGCAGGGACTCTTCCCTGAGGGTATAGTGGCCCTGAAGCGTGCTGAACGCCAGAGGCGTGAGGCTCTGGCTCAGGAAAGATTGGCAGAACAACTGGGTGATACATGCTCGGCGCAGGAAATCAGCGCTGCGGTGGATGCCTGGGTGAAGAGCGAGATCCGCGCATCCGTTCTGGATAAGGGCATTCGCGTCGGCGGCCGCAGGCTAAACGAGGTTCGGCCGATAAAGTGTGCGGTAGGGACCCTTCCACGTACCCATGGATCGGGGCTTTTCACCCGCGGTGAGACTCAAGTGCTCAGCATCACCACCCTCGGCTCCCTGAGACAGACACAGGTCATCGACAGCATCGGCCCGGAGGAAAACAGGCGCTATATGCATCACTACAATTTCCCTCCCTTTAGCACAGGGGAGGTAAAGCGAATAGGTACCGGGCGCCGGGAGATAGGGCACGGGGCGCTGGCGGAAAGGGCCCTCCTGCCGGTCATTCCCGATGAAGAGACCTTCCCCTATACCATCCGGATCGTCTCCGAAGTGCTGAGCTCCAACGGGAGCACCTCCATGGCCAGTGTATGTGGCAGCACCCTTTCGCTGATGGATGCCGGGGTGCCCATCAAGGCACCGGTGGCGGGGATCGCCATGGGCCTCATCACCGCGGAGGACGGAAGGTATAAAATTCTTACGGATATAGAGGGTATCGAGGACTTCTTGGGGGATATGGACTTTAAGATCGCCGGCACCGCTGAGGGAATCACCGCGGTGCAGATGGATCTCAAGACGAAAGGGATAACCTATGAAATCATCGAGGCCGGCCTGAAGCAGGCGCTGGCGGGGCGACTCTTCACGCTGGAATGCATGAAGGATACCATTAGCGCCAGCCATACCGAGCTCAGCAGATATGCTCCCAAGATGACGAGGATAACCATTGACCCGGAGAAGATCCGCAATGTGATAGGCCCCGGCGGGCGGGTGATAAGGTCCATCACCGAGGAGACCGGGACCACCATCGATGTAGAAAACGATGGGACGGTCATCATCGGAGCGCCCGACGAGGAATCAGCTCAGAAAGCCATCAGCATCATAGATGGTTTGACCAGAGACCCGAAAGTCGGCGAGATCTATACCGGCAAGGTAACCTCGATCATGGATTTCGGTGCTTTCGTAGAGATACTGCCCGGCAGGGACGGACTGGTTCACATCAGCGAGCTGGCCAATTACCGCGTCGCCCGGGTTGAGGATGTGGTTCAGATGGGCGATGAGATCACCGTTATCGTCATCGGTATCGACCCGCAGGGGAAGATAAAGCTCTCCCGGCGGGCGCTACTTGAGAAAGCGCACCCGGTGCCGCGGGCACCCCTGAAGGCCGGGCAAAGGGAACCTCCGAGGGGACCACTCAGAGATACGGGCCCCCGCTACCGTGAAGCCCGTGGAGACAGGAGGCCTACCGGGCCGAGAGACGCTCGACCGAGGCAACCTTTTACGAGAAGACCGGATCCTCGCAAGTAGGGGGGAGGCTTGCAACCTGTAAGAGTCCTGGTTCATGGAGCCTTGGGAAGGATGGGGCAGCAGGTGCTCAGTGCCGTCTGCCGCGACCCGGAGGTGGAGCCGGTAGCGGCAGTGGATTCTAGTGCCAACCAGGATTCCCTTCAGTTGCCCGATGGATCAGGTGCGGTACCCCTCTCCGCCGATCTTCAATCCCTTCTTGACATCTCCACACCCGATGTCATGGTGGACTTCACTCAGCACGCAGCTACCATGCCCGCGGTGCGCCTGGCCACCAGGCACCGCACCAGCCTCGTCATCGGAACCACCGGACTCTCCGAGGCTGATCTTGAGGAGATCGACAAGCTGTCGCGCCGACACGGCGTGGGGGCAGTAGTGGCCCCCAATTTCTCTCTGGGGGCGGCCCTTATGATCCACCTGTCGAAGATAGCCGCCAGGTTTTTCGACTACGCCGAGATCATCGAGATGCATCATGAGCAGAAGATAGATGCCCCCTCCGGCACCGCCATCGCCACTGCCAGAGGGATGATCGAGGCCAGGGACGGGCCTTTCACCTATCCGGGGACTCAGAAGGAGACCCTCCCCGGCGGGCGTGGAGCGGAGCTGGGTGGGATAGCGATACACAGCATGCGCTCGCCAGGGTTCATGGCTCACCAGGAGGTCATTCTCGGTGAGATGGGGCAAACGCTGCGAATTCGTCATGATCAGATCGATCGGGAGGCCTTCATGCCTGGGATTCTGCTGGCGATAAAGAAAGTGGTGAAATCCCGGGGCCTGACCTTTGGGCTGGACAAGCTTCTGGATTTATAGGACAATGACGAACCTGCGTGTGGCGATCCTTGGTGCAACTGGCCTTGTGGGGCAGGAATTCATCAAGGTGCTCAAGCAGCGGGATTTCCCGATGGATTCCCTTGTGCTGCTTGCCTCAGGGGCTTCGGCGGGGAAGCAGGTCGTCGTTGATGGTGATGAAATCAAGGTTCATGAAGCCACCCATCGCTTGCTGGAGAATGTAGATCTGGCCCTGTTTTCCGCCGGATCAGAGATCAGCCGCGTCTTTGCCCCGGAAGCGGCCAGGGCGGGGGTGGTGGTGGTGGATAACAGCGCTGCCTTCAGGATGGAGCCGGGGATTCCTCTGGTGGTCCCCGAGGTAAACCCCGGAGATCTGGAGGGGCACCAGGGAATCATCGCCAATCCAAATTGTTCCACCATTCAAATGGTGGTAGCGCTTTATCCTCTGCACCGGGTCAATCCCATCAAGCGGATCATTGTGGACACCTACCAGGCGGTCTCCGGTACCGGCAGGGCGGCCATCGAGGAGCTCTCAGAGCAAGCGAAACTGGTCCTCGGTGGCGAGAAGGCGGTGCCGCACGTCTACCCCCATGAGATAGCTTTCAATGTGCTGCCTCATATCGATGTGTTTTTGGAAAACGACTACTCCAGGGAAGAATGGAAGATGGAGCACGAAACCAGGAAGATAATGCATGCGGAGGATATCCGCGTCTCCGCAACCTGTGTCCGGGTGCCGGTATATGCGGGACACAGCGAAGCCATCCATGTGGAATTCGCCCAGCCGATGAGCCCCGAGGAGGCGAGAGATATTCTGGGCCGATCGCCCGGGGTCAGGATTATGGATGATCTCGATACGAATCTATACCCCCATCCCCGGGCGGCCGCCGGCCGGGATGAGGTCTTCGTTGGACGGATACGCCGCGACACCTCACATCCGAACGGCCTGGCGATGTGGGTGGTATCCGACAATCTGCGCAAGGGCGCCGCCCTCAATGCGGTCCAGATTGCGGAAGAGCTGGTCGAACGAGGCTGGTTATAGGGAAAATGGTGAAACTGGGACGTCTTCTTACCGCCATGGTGACACCCTTCGATGATAGGAGTGAGATCGACTGCAAGCAGGCAAAGAAGCTGGCGCTGGCGCTTCTGGAGTCGGGGAGCGATGGGGTGGTGGTCTCGGGCACTACCGGGGAGGGCCCGGCCCTGAGCCGGGATGAGAAGTTGCGCCTCTTTGCCGAGGTGAAGTCGGCAGTGGGGAGGCGGGGGGTGGTGATGGCCAACACGGGTAGCTACAATACCAGAGAGAGCGTGGAGCTGACCAGAGAGGCTGAGAAGGTCGGGGTTGATGCCGCTCTTCTGGTGGTCCCCTATTATAGCAAGCCAACTCAAGGCGGGATTTACGAGCACTTCAAGTCCATCGCTGCCAGTACCGCCCTGCCCTGCATTCTCTACAATGTGCCCGGTCGCACGATTACCAATCTAACTGCCGATACTACCATCGAGCTTAGCCGGATCGATAACATTGTCGGAATAAAGGAGGCCAGTGGGAACCTCGAACAGGTAACTGAGATAATAAGCGGGGCCGGCAATGACTTCTTAGTCTTCAGCGGTAACGACAATGACACCTTTCCCATTATCGCTTCGGGTGGGTATGGTGTCATAAGCGTCGCCTCGCATCTGGTTGGTTTGCAGATCAAAGAGATGATCGATAAGGCTGCCGGTGGCCGGATGGCTGAAGCAACGTCGATCCACCGCCGTTTGGTGCCTCTGGTCAAATCGCTCTTCATCCTCTCCAACCCGATTCCCCTCAAGCACGCCCTAAATTACGCTGGATTCCGTGTGGGCCAACCCCGCCTTCCCCTCACCCCACCCGACGAAAAGTCAGCCGCCCTGATCGAGAACACTCTGAAGAAATATCGGCTTGATTTGCCTTTGGATTGAACCTGCCGAGAGAATGACCAATGCCGGAGTAGGGGCGGAGTATTCCCCGCCACTTGAAAAAAACGGGGAAGACCTTTATAATAGGGGAAGAATTTAGCTTTCAGCGCCGAGGATAGGTTGGAACTGACAAAGGGCCTGTCCTGAGCGGAGTCGAAGGAATGAGAGTAATTGCAGGCAAAGCTAAGGGGCATTCACTGAGGTGGCCCAAGGATCCCCATATCCGCCCCACCATTGATCTCGTTCGCGGGGCTATCTTCTCCGCCCTGGAGTCCCTTTCCGTTGACTGGTCTCACGCACTTGACCTTTACGCCGGCAGCGGGGCACTGGGCATTGAGGCCCTGAGCCGGGGAGCAGAGGGGGTCGACTTCGTAGAGCGGAACCACAACTGCTGTTCCATAATCAAGGAGAATCTGAAACAAACCAGGCTTGCCGAAAGGTCCAGGGTCTACCGCATGGAGGCGAGAAAGGCCCTCCGCACCCTCGAGAAGCAATACACCCTCATTTTCCTGGATCCACCATATTCCGACCGCTCGGGCCATACTATGCTGGGAGAGGTAGCTAACTCCAGCCTGGCAGGGAGGCAGACAACCATTGTAATGGAGCACTCTCAGCAGTTGAGTCCAGAGGAGACTTGCGGCAAATTCCACATGATCAGGAGACTTCGTCACGGAGATACGTGCGTCTCAATATATCAATTTGCAGGAGGTGAGGATTGACCATCGCTTTGTATCCGGGGGGATTCGACCCCATAACCTATGGTCATCTCGATATAGCTACCCGGGCAGCGCAGGTTTTCGATGAGCTCGTCATCGGGGTTTTCGCCACCCCGCAGAAAAACCTCCTCTTCAACACCGAAGAGCGGGTGGATATGATACAGAGGGCGGTGGCCCCCATAACCAACATACGGGTGGAGCCGTTCTTCGGGCTAACCGTCGATTTCGCCAGACAGTTGAAGGCCCGGGTAATCGTGCGCGGACTGAGAATGAGCCCCGATTTCGAGCGGGAATTCGAGATGGCCTTGATGAATAAGAAGCTGGCACCAGAGATCGAGGTGCTCTGCATGATGACCAGCGTGCAGTATCAGTTTCTCAGCTCCAGTATTCTCAAGGAGGTGGCCCAGCTCGGGGGGTGCCTTGAAGACCTGGTCCCCGATCACGTAGCCAGCTCTCTGAGGGAGAAGTTTTCCATTGCGGCCACAAGAATAGGGACTGTTCAGCAGTCAGCTCTGTCGCCAGGGAGATG
>JALPXQ010000073.1 GCA_023271515.1 Dehalococcoidia bacterium
TGGGCAAGGCCAAAAAACAAAAATACGAGCTGGATAATAAAACAAGGCATAAAGAAGCTATCAGAGAAGCAACAGGAAGAATTAAACTCTTTATTAGGTGGGTAAAATGGTGAATAAAATCCAAGTAAAATCAATTTTGAATAAGCACAAAAAACGAGATGACTGGTTCTTAGATGATTACTCAGTAAATCCCTATTCTGGATGTTCTTTTAACTGTATTTACTGCTACATAAGAGGAAGCAAATATGGGGAGAATATGGCAAAAACATTCTCAGCAAAGGTAAATGCTCCCGAACTTCTGGAAAAGCAACTCTCAAGAAGAGCAAAGAAAGAAGAATATGGGATTATTGCTCTTTCATCATCAACTGAACCTTATATGCCAATTGAAGAAAAATTGAAACTCACAAGAAGATTGCTTATGATAATTTTGAAATATAAATTTCCTGTGGAGGTGGCAACAAAATCAAAGCTTGTCTTGAGAGATCTGGATATATTAAGAGAGATTGATAAAAATGCAATCTTGCCCACGGATTTAGAACCAAAACTGAAACATGGAGCTATTATCTCCTTTTCCATTTCAACCCTGGATGAGAAACTGGCAAAGATTCTTGAACGAGGAGCACCTAAACCAATTGAAAGATTAGAAACAATGAAGAAGTGTAAAGAGGAAGGATTTTTCACAGGGGTGTGTTTTATTCCAGTTCTGCCGTTTTTATCAGATTCTGAAGAACAACTTGATGAAACGATAAGAACAGTAAAAGAATATGGGGCGGATTTTATTTTCGTTGGCGGATTAACTTTATTTGGTAAAGGTCCGGCAGATTGTAAAACACTT
Source organism: Dehalococcoidia bacterium (assembly GCA_023271515.1). Lineage (GTDB taxonomy): Bacteria > Chloroflexota > Dehalococcoidia > SZUA-161 > SpSt-899 > BS503. The sequence goes on from JALPXQ010000073.1 coordinate 836, forward strand.
TACTACAAATTCTTAGAGAAGTATTATCCTGATCTTGTGTCAAAATATAAAAGTCTGTATAGAATCTTTTTTGCTCCATCAAAAGAGTATCAAAAAGAACTGGAGGAAAAATCAAAAAGGTTGTGTGGAAAATATGGAATTAAGAATAGAATTGTTTAGCGGCTTCGGGGCGGAACGCTTCGTCGCTTCGCTCCTCGCCCTCACTCGTTCGGGTCATATAACAGCGGATAAAAGGGAAATCTTTGATTTCCCCAAATTGCCTTCGGCAACTTCTTTTATCCGCAAACCGTTATATGACATGCCATTCGATATTAAATCATGTATAGAAAACAAGATTCAATTAATAATGGGAGATAATTGAAAATGAGTCAACTACCATTGTTTGGTAAGGAAGAGAAAAAGTTAATTAACTTAAAAGAGGCTAGCGTTTGGGCCTCTCGATATCTAAACCGTAAAGTAACAATTTCAAATATCTCATATTTAGTTCAATACGGAAGAATAAAGAAATACGGGAGCGATGGAAATCCTTTGATAGATACAGATGAATTAAAAAATTATTACGACTCTTACGATAAAGAAAAACGGTGGAAGAAAATATTAGGTGAAGACCTTAATTGGCATCTATCATTTGTAGAATATAAAGAATCAGAAAGGACAAAGCATGTCCATAGATTGCATCCGTATAAAGGCAAATTTATCCCTCAACTAGTAGAATATTTCCTTGATTCTCATACTGATAAATTCAAAAAAGAGATTTATTTTCACGAAGGAGATATAGTTCTTGACCCTTTCTGTGGAAGTGGGACAACTTTGGTTCAGGCAAATGAATTGGGTATGCATGCTATCGGTATAGATATCTCTGCTTTCAATGCTATGATTAGTAATACAAAAGTGGAAAAACATAATATCTCATTGCTTGAAGAAGCAATTCATCAGTTAACATTAAAACTAAATGATTTTCAAAAAACCAGAAATAACATTGCATTTGAAGAACATCTACTTTCTGAATTGGCAAAATTTAATTATAAATATTTTCCATCGCCAGAATATAAGAGAAAAGTAAGGAAAGGGGAAATCAACGAAGAAGAATATGCAAAAGCAAAAGAAAAAGAATTTTTTAAAACTTATTATGCTTTAGTTGAAAAATATCAAATTAAAATTAATCAAGATAGAGATAATACATTCTTAGATAAATGGTTTTTATTTCCTGTTAGAGAAGAAATAGATTTTCTGTTTGGTGAATTAAAAAAAATAGATAACAAAGATATAAAAGTAGTGTTGGCGATTATATTAAGCAGAACCGTTCGTTCTTGTAGAGCAACCACACATGCTGACTTGGCAACCTTGAAACAGCCTGTTACAAAAACGTATTACTGCAAAAAACACGGTAAGATATGCAAACCCATATTTTCTATCAAAGGGTGGTGGCAAAGATATACTACCGATACTTTATATCGTCTTAAAAAATTGGATAAGTTAAGAACAAACACATTTCAAATTTGTTTATCAGGGGATAGCAGGAGAATAGATATTTATGAAGAAATTAAAAGGAGAAAACCAGAACTTGCATCAATATTATTAAAACAAAAGATAAGGGGAATTTTTTCAAGTCCACCTTATGTTGGGCTTATTGATTATCATGAGCAACACGCATATGCTTACGAATTATTCGGCTTTAAACGAAGGGATGAATTAGAGATAGGTCCTCTATATAAAGGTTACGGGGAGGAGGCAAGGGACTCTTATATTAGAGGCATAGCTGAGGCTCTAATAAATTGTAAAAAGTATCTTCAAAAAAATTGTGACATATTCTTGGTAGCTAATGATAAATACAACCTTTATCCTAAGATTGCTGAGAGAGCCTCTATGAAAATTGTAAACCAATTTAAGAGGCCTGTGCTTAACAGGGTAGAAAAAGATAGAAATTCCGCTTATGCAGAGACAATATTTCACTTAAAGGAAAGATAAAATGACTCTTACAAGAGAACAAATAAAAAGAATTGAAGGTGTTATCAAGGAAAGTCTAAGGAATAAGTTTTACTCATACAAACCAGAGACAAGTAATATGCCTTTTCATTTTCGGTTGCTTGGTCGAGATAGAATGGCATTATTTTCTTTTATCCATTCGTTGAATACCACTTTTGGTACTTCAATTTTTGAGCCTGTAGCTGAAACTCTGGCAAGTTTAAACTTTTCTATTGCACAGAAAAAGTATGTGGTAGGAAACGAAATAAGTGAATTAGCCCAAACAGAAATTAACCATATTATGAATGAATTAACAGTTGGACATACACCTAACAAAAAAGAGGAGATAGAAAAGATACGGAAGGTTTGCAATAAAGGAGCAATGAACAAAATAAAAACTGTAAAGGTGGATTTATTTGTCCAGTGCGATGATGGAACTGTCCATTTATTTGATTTAAAAACAGCTAAACCAAATATTAGCAATTTCAAAGATTTTAAAAGAACATTATTGGAGTGGGTAGCGATTTTTCTATTAAAACATCCGGATGCGAAGGTTAATTCATATATTGCGATTCCTTATAATCCTTATGAACCAAAGCCGTATGAGAGATGGACACTTAAAGGGATGTTAGATTTAGACAGAGAATTGAAAGTTGCAAAGGAATTCTGGGATTTTCTTGGTGGTGATGAGGCATATTCAGAACTGTTGGATTGTTTTGAAAGAGCGGGTATTGAACTGAGACCCGAAATTGATAAATATTTCTCAAAATTCAAATAGTGAGCAAAAAGAAGAAATGGCACGTCGTATAACACAGCATAAAAGGTTCGTGCCTTACGGCACTCACCCAAATTTTTGCTTCGCAAAAACTTCTTTTATGCTGGGAACGTTAGATGAAATTGCGGCAAAAAAGATTATAGTGGAGATTAGATAATGAAACCTATACGTCTTTCTGGACATGCTCGTTCACAATTGCCTTTTCGAGGAGTAACAGAAGAAGAAATTAAGGAAACAATACAGTCTGAAACCTGGTCACCAGCCGAATTAGGACGGCTGGAATGTCGTAAGGATTTTCCTTTTGGTAAAGAGTGGAATAAAAAAGTGTATGCAACAAAACAAGTGCGTCCAATTTTTGTGGAAGAAGCTACTGAAATCATAGTTGTTACAGTGTATAGCTACTATTTTTGAAAGGAGGCAAGGTTATGAGAATCACTTATGACCCAGAAGTAGACGCTCTCTATATTCGTTTCCAGGAGACTACAGTTACAACCCAACATCTTGCAGAGGGGTTGGCTGCGGATTACGACGCTGATGGGCATTTAGCAGGGATTGAAATATTAGATGTAGTTAAACGTCTGGGAGATAGAGATGTGTTTAAACAAGTGATATTAGAAGATGTTGCCTTAGCTCATCATTGATTAACTGTTTCAATGTGACAGAAGAAGAATTTTGCAACTTCATCTAACAGCAGGTTTACAACGCTATCGCTAAATGCGAAATCTTATCCAAACCAACCAGCCAAAAACTTCGTAAACCTGCGAAACGTTAGGCGACATTTTGCTCGACGGACAGGAGGTTAAAAAATGAGCCCCTTTAATGAAAACAAAAATCCTTTGAAGGATTTATTGAATACATCTTGGGAGATTTGGGATTTCCTGAAAGAGAAGGCAGGTCTTGATGTCAGAAATTATGACTTACATATTGTTGAAGAACTTTGTAAGGGATTAAGCATTCCCTTACCTTGCAGAGACATCAAAATGGAACTTCGGAAGCGAAATATTTCTCCAGAACTTTTTATAGGAGCCTTTTTTAAAGCTATCCAGCCCTATGCTCAAATGACGGCTGACCTCTGTGTATTTTTCTATTTGCATGGTGTCAAAAGGACTAATAGAGAGATGAAGATACTTTTTGATTTTGGAAAAGGTCCAGAAGATTTGGGATTTGATCTTAAACACTTCAGAGAAATTCTTTGGAAGTATAGAAAGATTTCTCAATATGTAGCTATTTATGGCTGGAACCATAATACCTTGTGGAGCCTTGCGGAAATATTTAGGGACTTTTGGCGATATAACCCTCAAGACACTAATGCAGAGGATTGGTTATCTTGACAATGTTAAATTAGGTTTCCATTCTATGGCTAGGTCTAGCATTCCATGGGGAGAAGTGGTATCCTTCTGTCTGTAAGCTGACAGGAGGCACCATTGAAGAAACAAGTCTATGAAAGGGATGTGGTACTTGATCCCCAGCGCTGGGGCTTGCCAATGGAAGCGGTGGCCAACCTGGCTGACCGACTGCAGCATCTTTGGACCCGTTTCCGAGTCTGCTTTAAGACCAAAACACCTGATCCCAGCAAACACGCCTGGTCTTATCTGCGAGGTCTGTTGACTACGAGAACTGGGCGAAACTATGCTAATATTGCTCGCCGGGTGATTGATCCTGGGGACGACGGGCAAAACTTTCAGCAGTTCACGTCCGACTCTCCCTGGTCGGCTGGGGCTGTCTTTCAAGCTGAGGTGCGCCAGCGACCAGAACTTAAGGGAGGAATGCTGACTCTGGACGAGAGCGGAGACAAGAAAGCAGGAAGCCAGAGTGCCGGGGTAGCTCGGCAATACTTGGGCACCTTTTCTCCCAAGTCCCAGTTGGGGTTGGAGATGATCCTGAGGGCCAAGTCCAACGGGTTGCCCTTCCACGTGGTAGGGTGCGATAGTTTTTACGGGCGGGATAGCCACTTCCGGGCTGCTCTGGATAAGGAGGGCCTCCTTTATCTGGCGGAGGTGCCGTCTGACACCCACGTCTACTTGGAAAGGCCAAAGATGGGGGTACCGGAAAAACCTCTGGGGCATAGGGGACGCCCCTTCTCCCGGCAACAGGTTCTGAATGGGGTGTCGCCAGTGGGAGTGCGTCAGTTGAGAGCCTATCCAGACCTAGAAGGGTTAAGGTACGCCCGGTGGAACGAGGGGCTTTGACTTATGAATGTACTGCCAGGAGAGTGTGGACGCTTACCGACGACGGCCGGGTACGCCAGGAATGGCTCTTTATACATCGTGAGAAAGACGGCG
>JALPXQ010000074.1 GCA_023271515.1 Dehalococcoidia bacterium
TATAGTGTATTTGGAAGCGATGAGCGGGTCAATCGTCCATTGCTTCACGGATTCAGGTAGTATTAAGAAATGAAGGGAGAATAACATGAAACTATACATAATGAGAGATCAATCCAAAGGTTTGCTTGGCGGAGTAAAATTTGAGCTCACAGCAAGGGTCGGTCTCACCAATGAGGAGTCAGAGTTGGTGAAAAAGTACAAAACCGAAAAGGAAGTTCTTTTGAAGAGAGAGATCAAGATACCATTCACAGGTAGAGCACTATCTTTTGGTCTCACAATTGGTTCCTTGACGGCTGGCCAGACATTTAAATGTAATGACATCACCGAAATTCTCGAATATGAGAAGAATATCAAGGAGGCCTGCGAAGCCTTCAAGAACTATATTGAGGTAATGAAAAGCTTCGGAGGTGAGGAAGTGATTGAATATTAGTTCACTGGATTTTCCCCGAAAGAGTGGACACTGCTATTCTATCAAATGACTGCTATTCCAAGAAGGTGTAGAATAAGACTGATTAGGCAAAAGGAGGCTAAAGGATGAGACAACAGAATGCAAGTTTATTTCTAGAACGGGTTGGTCAAGACTCGTGGCTTGTGGATCTGGAAGGGGAACCAGACCTAATCTGTATCTACGGACCATATATTAACCAACGGATTAGGCGGGAAGTGTATGGGGACCTGCCAAATGATCAAAGTGTTCTTCATGCGACACCGACCACACATCATGATGCGCATTGGCATCACGGAGGGGGGTATGCCCGTATTAGTTCAAGCGAAGTGAAAAAGGCTCTGAGCTTAATGGGGGAAGTTAAAGATGATTGCATATTTTTGATGCGACCCGAGCTGAAAATGAGGGAAGAAGAGGATGGTCGTTTAATTTGGCAAAATAACACTGTCTATTTTGTCAACAATAAGGGCGCTCGCCTTCTCAACCTTTTGGGAAATCGGATCCGAGTTGGTGATATTAAGATGCTGTGTGAAAAGCATGGCATTTCCAACCGAGCAGCGATGGAATTCCTCAGAAGGCTTGTCGTATTTGGATTATACAGATCAATCTAGCCGGCGTTTGGAAGCACTCGGTGAATGAAGGGGGCTCCAGCGAGGTGCAGCAGGTTGTGCCATATGAGTAGATTGCCTCAGATGAGTCTACCGGAGCTTAAAGCGGCTTTCATCGTGGACTTCGAGATTACTCAGCGTTGTCCATACAGATGTTTCTTTTGCGAAGCTGACATTCCCAACATTAAGCCAGGTTGTGAGTTGAACGCCGACGAAGTTTTTCGTATCCTTCAAAAGCTAGCCGACGCGGAAGTACCCAACGTTTTCTTTACTGGAGGAGAACCACTTTTGCGGCCCGATCTTCCAGATTTATTTAGGCATTGTTCTAATTTGGGCTTAGACCCATGTGTCAGCACGAACGCCTTTTCCTTGGATGAATCTAACTTGCGCCAGTTAATTGATGCCGGCCTAGATAGTATCCAGGTTAGTATCTTCGGACCAAAAGCTATCCATGAAGCCATTGTTGGGAAGAATGGGTCCTATGCAGAAGCCATGAATAATTTGAAGATGTTAGTAGATGCTGGGGTTAGGGTTGAAATTGCTTGCGTTGGCTTAAGAGAGAACCTCGAATACATTCCGACGCTTGTTAGAGAGGTGGCGTTACTTGGAGTTCCATTTTTTCGGGTGTTGCGATACGTACCTGGTCATAGAAAAGAAATGCTTGAACATATACCCCGAAGAAGATCACTGCAGAAGTGCATCGCGGAGATTCAAAGAGCAGCAAAAGAGTCTAATATAGATATAGCTCTAGGTTTGTGCCCAGGAACTGAGGGGGCTACAACTCATCTAGTTAGGGGAATTCATCCGGTCGCTTTCGCATGTCCAGCCGGAAAGACAAGCTTCGCGATTATGCCGAATGGCGATGTATACCCTTGCATATTCTTTAAGAACAGACCTGAAATGCTTTGTGGCAACGTATTAAGGGATAGCGTTAGCGAGATATGGAATAACCCAAAAATGGTAGTCTTCAGGAGGTTAACGCCAGCCGACTATACTGGCATTTGTGGCCATTGTGAAAGGAAATGGCTGTGCTACTCAGCCCGCTGCGTAGCTTACAACCTGGGCAATAATTTATACGGCGATGATTTATCTTGCTATATAGTACGTGAAACACTTGGTCTAGAAGTGTAGCTGAATAGAAAGGAGCGTATTTTGGGCTGTCGCGTGTCCTCCTCAACGATTGTTGTGGTGCTATCCCTATTGCTGCTGAGCTACGCCAATGCCAAAACCAATTTCCGCTTGGGTTCTGTAGCTAAAACATAGCCAACTGAGGTACACCATTTCTGGCTACACCGACTGAAATTTTAATTTGTGCTGCTTTATTCATCTTTATTTATGCACGGCGAAACAGATGCTGTTAAGCAGTTTTCTGGCTATATTTGACGTGTTTTAGCTGCGATCCAGCTGCGAAAACATGAGGGAACTTCGGCCTAAACAAGCTACGAACAGCCAAGATTTCAGTGTAAGGTTTGCCAATCAGAGGATGGTTCATGAGAGTCGCTCGTTTCTAATGTCAGTTTTCGCCCCACTTCTTTACGACGAACTTTCACGATCTCTAGAAGAACTAGAAAAAAGAGCATCGAGAGCGAACTGTGATATTGTGTGCATGTTTTCACAGGAGGAAATGGTCGCCGTCTTGCAGATGGAATGGCACGACGAGTATGTTCACGTGAACCTATTTGGTGTTCATCATACTTATAGGGGTAAAGGTCTCCCCAGGCAAATGCTTGCATGGCTTGAACTGGAATGCCGAAGGCGTCGAATAACTAGAATCGAATTCGAAACACTTGAGGAATGGCAGACTCGCCACCGGTTCTATGAGACGCTCGGCTTCACTAAAGGAGAATCGTTCACACGCTGTGGTGTGCTCTATAGGAAGTTTAGGAAGTTCATAACTCCTTTGCCAACGTCCTGATTAGGACCTTCCAAGCTATCATACCACCTTAAGAATTGGACTTGCCTGCCCGTAAACCAAGGCCAATACATGTAGGGGAGGGGGGGGGTCAGAGCTTGTCTTTTGCTGCCTTTCCTGCTATTTTAGGGCAATTATAGCTTCGCGGAATTGGCTGGGGTGACGCCACCCTCCGAACCAGAGACTACTGATCTGTCGACCCGAAACGTTCCTCATAATAGCTGACCGTCGCGAGTAGTCCCTCTTCGAGAGAGAGCCCTGCCTGCCAGCCCAGCTCCTCCTGGGCCTTTGTGGCATCGAGGCAGATACGGTAAACCTCACCGGCTCGAACCGGCGCATAACGGGGACTCCCAAAATAACCCAGCACCTTAGCCAGGGTATCAAACATCTCTTTGTCAGAGGTCTCCACCCCGGTGCCAATATTGTAGATGCCGGTGTTGTCTCGCTCCATTGCCAGCAGGTTGGCTGCCACCACGTCAAATACATGGGTGTAGTCCCGGGTCTTGTCCCCGGAACCGAAGATAGTCGGCTGCTCACCCCGGAGCATCTGGCCGGCAAAGATTGCCACCACTCCGGCTTCTCCATTAGGGTTCTGCCTCGGACCGTAAACGTTAGGATATCTTAGCGCCACCCAACTGAGCCGGTGTTGAAGCCCGTAAAGGTGCAGATAATGCTCCACAGTATGCTTGGAAATTCCATATTGCGAGAGTGGATTTATGGGATGGGTCTCGTTGACCGGCAGGTGGTGGGGCTCTCCGTAAATTGCTCCCCCGGAGGAGGCATAGATAATCTTTCTTGCGCCAAAGCGAACGCAGTTGAGAATAACATTAAGGCTGCCCAGGATGTTCTCCTGGGCATCAAAGATGGGTTCAGCTACCGATCTGGTGATGACCATCTGAGCCGCCTGGTGGCTGACGATCTCCGGTCTCTCTCGCTCAAAGATGCCGGCAAGCTCTGAGTCACAGATGCTCATCTCATAGAACTTGGCGCTGGGATTGATATTCTGCCGCGAGCCGGTGGTCAGATTATCTACGACCACTACCTGGTGACCTTTCTCAATCAGGGCATCGACTATGTGGGAACCGATAAATCCTGCTCCACCAGTGACCATGATTTTCATGTCATCTTAAATCTATTAGGTTTCCAGGGGTTTGTCAAGAGGGCGCGCCACAAATTTCATGGTTCCTTGACATCTCAGGGCGATAATCTGTTATCATAGAGCAGAGCAAAATCAAACAAAGGAGGAATCGATATGGCAACCAGGATCGGCATCAACGGGTTCGGGCGAATCGGGCGACAGGTGTTGAAGGCCATCAATGACTATCACGCCGGGGAACTGGAGGTAGTGGCGGTCAATGACCTCACGGATACCAGGACTAATGCCCATCTGCTGAAGTACGACTCTAACTACGGCCGTTACCCCGGCACGGTGGAAGCGACTGAGGACGCCATCATCGTCGATGGGAAGAAGATCAGAGTGGTTACCGAACGCGACCCCGCCAAGATCGCCTGGAGCGATTTCGGGGTGGAGATCGTTGTGGAGTCAGCGGGACTCTTCACCGATGCCACCAGGGCCGCGGCTCATTTGAATGGCGGGGCGAAGAAGGTGATCATCACCGCGCCGGCCAAGAACGAGGATCTCACCGTTGTCCTGGGCGTCAATGAGGATCGGTACGACCCGGCAAAGCATCGCATCATCTCCAACGCCTCATGCACCACCAATTGCATTGCCCCCGTAGTGAAAGTGCTGCACCAGAGCTTTGGGGTCAGCAAGGGACTCATGTCCACTATACATGCCTATACCAACGACCAGAGGATTCTGGACATGTTTCACAGAGACCTCCGTCGCGCCCGGGCAGCAGCGATGAACATCATTCCAACCACCACGGGAGCCGCCAAAGCAGTCGCCATGGTGATTCCGGAACTGGTGGGGAGGATTCACGGGCTGGCCTTCAGAGTGCCGGTCAGCACCGTGTCCCTGGTGGATTTTGTGGCTGACCTAGAGAGAGAGGTCACCATCGAAGAGGTAAACAGCGCCCTGCAAGCAGCGGCAGAAGGCCCATTGAAGGGAATCCTGGAGTTCTGCGATGAGCCGCTGGTCAGCATCGACTTCAAAGGAAATCCCGCCAGTTCTATTGTGGATGGCTTGAGCACTATAGTGATCGGCGGCAACATGGTCAAAGTGTTATCCTGGTACGACAACGAGTGGGGCTATAGCTGCCGCACCGGAGACATTGCCGCTTATATGGCTAAGAAAGGGTTATGACATAGGAGCATTTGAAGGGGTACTGCACCATGATCCTGGCTGACCTGGGGGCCGATGTGATCAAGGTCGAGGAGCCCGGCCCGCCCACCGGTCGGCGGGCCGAGCAGGCGGGCCAGGCGCCGGAGATGAACCTGCTGATGGATCAAGGTTCCCCGTTCAATGTCCTGAACCGCAACAAGCGGAGTATCGGTCTTAACCTGAAGCATGAGGATGCCCGCGAGGCCTTCTACAAGCTGGCGGAAACGGCCGATGTTATGGTGGAGGAGTTCCGTCCCGGCGTATCGAAGCGGTTGGGCATTGACTACCAGACCCTCTCGGGGATAAATCCAAAGATCATCTACTGCGCCATCACCGGCTACGGCCAGGATGGCCCCTACCGGGACTTGCCGGGGCATGACATCAACTATATCTCCACGGCGGGGGCACTGGGAGCGATAGGAGAGAAGGACGGCAAACCGGCAATACCACTAAACCTGCTGGGCGACTTTGCCGGGGGCGGTATGCAGGGCGCTATTGGTATCCTGGCAGCGCTGATGGCGCGGGAGCGCACCGGCAGGGGGCAGTTTGTGGATATCGCCATGACCGAC
>JALPXQ010000075.1 GCA_023271515.1 Dehalococcoidia bacterium
CTGAGGCTAAATCTCAGCTGCTATCAATTCAAGAGGAGAAGATCGGCAACTTTTTTGGAAAAACTTACCTATTACGGTTATTTAATTCTGCAAGCCCTATTTTGGCTTCAAACCTTGGGGCTTTTGTTGCGCCTCCTTTTTGTTTCCTTGCCATGGCCTAAATGGACAATCACGCAATGACGTCTGAGGGGTCTCTTCAAGCGCTGCTCATGAGCCCTTCTATCATGCCGATAAACGGGCATCAAGCGGTATCCCGAACAGGATAAACCCATGGCGGCCAGAAGCCAGCAGTAAGAGCCGTCCAGCACAGCTACTGGTTGCTGGCCTGGCAGGGGTCTTTAGACACAAAGAAGGTATCGGCCACGGTTACAAAGTAGTCTTCGCCGCCGATATTATAGTAATACCCCTTGATACCGATGGGGCTGGTTCCCCTGTTATGTAAAGTTTGCTCAGATACCCTACTCCTCAGGCGCAAGCTTAATCAGCCAGAAATCATCCCGTCCTGCGCCAAAGGACTCTGTCGATCCGGCAACGATCAAACCACCGCAAGCGGTTTGCTTAACGGCCCTTCCCCTTTCCCATTCACGTCCACCGAGGGTCTTGCTCCACCTTTTATTCCCTTCAGGGTCGGTGGCTATCAGCCAGATATCAGTTTGCCCGCTGGGACCTTCGCCAACAAAAGAGGATGTTGTCCCGACAACGATGAAGCCGCCGCAGCGGGTTTGTTGAACGCAGTTCGCCACCTCGCACCATCCATTCCCGAAGATGCGGCTCCACCTTTTATTTCCGTAACCGTCGGTCCTGAGAAGCCAGAAATCAACCTCTGCATGATAGGCCGTGATTCCGGCAATGATGAAGTCCCCGCAGCGGGTCTGTTGAACAGACATGGCCATGTCAAAGACGCAGGCGCGAAACGATGGTCTTACATGCCTAAAGGTTCGGGTCCACTCCTTGTTTCCCTGAGCATCAGTCTTAACCAGCCACATAGAGCCCGTCCGCATGGGGATGCCCGCACCTCCAGCAATGATGAACCCCCCGCAGGCAGTTTGCTGAACGGACGAGGCCCCCTCCGACTCCGGCCCACCAAAGGTGCGGCCCCACACCTTGTTTCCATCGGCATCAACCTTCACTACCCACATATCTGGCCGTTTGTCCATAATTAAGTCTGCGTATCTTGCAATAGTGTAGTCCACGTTTCCGGCAATGATGAAGCCACCGCAGGCGGTCGCGTAAACCGAGTGTGCACGCGTCCAGAATTCCTCTTTGCCGAAGAATCTGCTCCACTCTTTGCTTCCCTGAGGATCTGTCCTAACCACCCAAAAATCGTCACCGACTATGATGAACCCGCCATCGGCGGTCTGCCGCACCGATGTTGCCCTCTCGTCGCTAGGCGTACCAAAGGTGCGGCTCCACTCTTTGTTCCCTTGAGGATCGGTCTTAACCAACCAGAAATCGTTCCTTCCAGCCCCAAAGGAATTTGTATGTCCAGCGATGACGAAACCACCGCAGGCAGTTTGGTAGACCGAGTACGCTCGGTCCCATCCCTCTCCGCCGAAGGTGCGGCTCCATTCCATGGTCCATTCCTTGGGTTGTGGATAATAGACAACCTCCGGTGGATCAATTTCAGGTATCCTCTCCACCGGAGGACAGCCCATGGAAAGCGCCATCAGCACGATGAGTATCCCTAAACCAAGTGCCTTTCTCATTTTCCCCCTTTCTCTGCTTCCTTTTGCGAGTGGGAGGGGTTGCACGTTAGGCAACCCCTCCCCTAAACACAAATCAGTCGGTATCTCGAACCGACCAATGGCAAGGCCCCAGGACCCACGGGCGACTGAGGTGAATCCAGCAGAGCCACCTCCCTGCCAGGAAATTGGTGCACTCTACATCCACGTGGTATTTCAGACCCGTTTCGAACCAATAACCCTCCACCGCTACCCAATGTGGGGCATACTCGTAGACCCCTTCGCCCTTGCGAACCAACATGTCGCCCAGTAAGCCAAGGGGCCAGCAGGCGTCTATAGATGTGACTACTTCCCAGTACGTACCCCCCTATCCAGCGTGAAATGCTCAGTGGAGTGCTGGGCGTAAGCTTTGAACGCTGGCCCCCAGCAACCCGCCAATGTCCACTCCCACGGCTCCGGCCCCTCCGCCATGTTATGGTAATGGAAACCGAAATATACCCGCGGGTTGAACGCCGGGAAGCCGGTATCACCATCAACAGCCCTCTGCCATAAGGCGATGGTGGTGGCAGTGGCGGGACCGCAATTCCCCTCGACGAGATGCCACTTCTTGTCGTAGGGATCCCAAAAGGTCTCCCCTACGTAGGGGATCGGCCACTCAGCACACATGAAGCTTTCATGGCGTATCCACCCTCATCCCATTGCCCCAGCCACCGTCTCCTGCTTCGCCGGGGATTGCATTGATTGGCTCACCGCCCTCTTTGCAGCCATATACACCTCAGGCGAGGATATGAGGGTTCTAATATCCTGGAGGCGTGGAACGACAAAGGAATCACCGGTAACGAGGTTCATTCCAACTACCTGACCTTGGACCTGCCATACCGCGTAAAAGCCACGCAAGATGTTGAGGAGCAGAAGTTTAGGTTGACCAAGCGTTTCTTCAGCTATTTGCAGGCCGTGCGCCTCTCTTAGGATCCTGCTCACCTCAGCCCTCGGAGGGATGCATATGGGTGGAGCTTGCGAACCTTCAAATATGGAATACCCATATGCGGCGCTTCCCACAAAAACACGCCCTATGATGTTCCCCTCCCTTTCAATGGCAAACATATAGGCTATTACCTCACCCTTTGGATTGTGGAAAGGCTTTGGCGCTGTCAAACGAGCGCCCTGCCATTCTGAGAGCTCTGAATCAATGACGGCGATCTTGTCAACCCAGGCTTGACCTGCTCTGCGGGCCACATCCACCTCCCGTTCGGGTGGGGGGACAGGCTCCAAATCCACAATGCTCGCACCTGCGGGCAATCCCTGTGCTATTGCAGCGAGGGGACCGGCTATTAGCACCAGAGCCATGACAACCAGGATGGCACCTCCGCTAATCCATACTTCTTCATGTTCACGATGTTCCTCCTTCTTGTTTTCTCATTTTCTGGTATTGCCTTTGTTTTCACCCTTCCACCCCCCTATTCAGTTGTGTTGCGTCATCCGCATCACCTCCTTTTTTCTGCCGTCTGTGCAGTTCAATTTCTATCATACTGCATGGCAGGTTAAATCCCAGTTAAGTTTTTGGTAAGCGTTCAGCATTCAGCTTACGGGTGAACGAGGTAAGCATACGCTTAAGCCGGCGGCTTTCAACTGACATCTGATTGCTGACCGCTTACAGTTTTTGAATATCGTTATACTTCGCCCCAGCCTCTGTATCGCCGCTTTTGATGTGGTCAATTAAGATCCATTTTCACTCCCTTTATTTATATTACGCTATTTTGGGCCAAAAAGTTCCCCTTCAGTCTATCCACGTGATTCTTAAAGGAGCTTCGCTCCCTTAAGAGGCATAGGAATTATTGAAATTCCTATACCTCAAGGATCTCAGTGTGCGCTGTGGCTGAATACCTGCAATAGTTATAGCACAAATGGGGGCGATTGAACAGAGCTTCGGTGAGTGCCGGTGTATTCTGTGCGCGTTCAGCTTCGTGCCGCCACCTCGGAGCCGAGGCCTGAGGCGCTTACGTCAACTCAGCCAGGATGCCTTCGTCCATCGTGGGGCTGTGTTCGGGGGCGGGAAAACTACCGGCCTTCACCTCGGCTAGATACTCGGCAATAGCGGACTTTATGATATCGGCAAGCCTGGCATATTGCCTGGCGTGTTTGGGAACAAAGTCAGCCGATAGGCCGAGAAGATCATTGATCACCTGAACCTGTCCATCACAATGCTTTCCCGCTCCAATGCCGATAGTGGGGACGCCGATCTTCTCCGTGACGAGCTTTGCCAGGGGGGCGGGTACCAGTTCGAGGACGATGGAGAAGACCCCCGCCTCATCCAGTGCCCGGGCATCCCGAAGCAACTGCCTCGCTGCCTCGGTGCTCTTGCCTATCGCCCTTGAACCTCCTAACTGGTAGGTTGACTGGGGAGTGTAACCCAGGTGTCCCATAACCGGTATGCCGCTGGCAACGATATGCCTGACCTTCTCGGCTACTGTTTCGCCGCCCTCGAGTTTGACCGCCTGGGCTCCACCCTCCTGAAGGAATCGCCCCGCATTACGCAGGGCGTCTTCAATCGAGGTATGGTAGGTCATAAAGGGCATGTCTCCCACCACCAGGGCATTCCTCGCTCCTCTGGAGACTGCCCTGGTGTGATGAATCATTTCCTCCATAGTCACCGGGATGGTTGATTCGTACCCCAGCATGACCATTCCCAGGCTATCGCCCACCAGGATGATCGGGACTCCGGCGCCGTCAACGAACCTGGCGGTGGGGTAATCATAGGCCGTCAACATGCAGAATTTCTCACCCTTCCGCTTCATCTCCATCAACTGATTAATGGTGATGCGCATTGCTCCCTCCCAATATTCATTTTGCAAATTCCAAATCCCTATCGGAAACATCCGCCCCGATCATTGTTTGGGAATTGATTCCCGGCGTTCGGTGATTAAGGTTCTCTGGAAACGACCTCGTTCTGTGAATTGACGTAGACCAGCTTGGGATGAGAGTATCGCGCTTCCTCCTCAGGGACGAGGTGGTAGGCAAGAATGATAACTGTATCACCCTTGCGGACCCGTCTGGCGGCAGCCCCATTGATGCAGATTTCACCCCCCTCTCCCTTAATGGCATAGGTTTCCAGGCGAGCCCCGTTGGTTACATCAAGGACATGAACCATCTCATAGGGCAGGATGTCTGCCGCTTCCATGAGGGTTCGATCAATGGTTATGCTTCCCTCGTAAGCGATGTTGGCCTCGGTAACCCGGGCCCGGTGAATTTTGCCCTTCAGCATCATTCTCATTGGTATTCCTCCAGGATCTAGCCTTTCAGACTTTGCTAACAACCGGCGTAGTTCCTCTGCTTTTTGCTTGTTGATTTTTCCTTTATTCAAAGCTACAGCAATCGTCTGAAGCCCCAAATCTCGATAAGTCGAAGCTATTGCCGGCGCTCTTTTTTCCAGAGCATCGAGGTGCTTGCCGATGGTTCCCAGGTCGCCACGGGCTATGGGGCCGGTGAGACAATCCGGCAGTCCGACATTCTCGATATTATTGATCGTCCCTCGAAGCAACGGTAGCAGTGCTTGTGTTGCCTCTGAGGTTGGGACCCCAAAGAACCCCCAGAGGTCGGTGGCCATCTTGACTAAGGTAACCATGTAGTTGCAGGCGATCACGGCGGCGGCGTGGTAAAGCACCTTGTCCCCCGGAGCAAGCACCACCCAGTGCCCGTCCAGAGAGCCTGCCATTTTCTTGAGGACTTCCAGAAGCGGCCCTTCGGCCTCCAGCGCAAAGGTGGAGCCGGGGAGATTATCGATGGCATGAGTCATGCTGGCAAAGGTCTGGAGGGGGTGGAAGGCGCCGACTTGGGCACCATCGCCTTTGGCCTTCTCCAGCACATCGAGTGAGTCAGCCCCACTGCAGTGGACCACGCTCTGCCCCGGGTGCCATTTGATCTCGGTAATCACCTGGGGGATGACATCATCGGTGGTGGTCACAAAGACAAGCTCTGCGCTATTTGCTACCTCTTGTTTGCTGTCGTATGACCGGCAGCCGCTGACCCTAGCTGCCAGCTTATCTGCCGATGATCTGGTGCGGCTGGCCACCGCCACCACCGGGTATCCCTTTTCCTGCAGGTGCACCGCCAGGGC
>JALPXQ010000076.1 GCA_023271515.1 Dehalococcoidia bacterium
TGGAACCCTAATTTAACATTGTCAAGTTAACAATCCGGTGTTATAATATAGACAGGTGGGGAGGGGATGATTACCTGCCAGGCGAGGAAATGAGGGTGTTTAGAAATACGCGGGGATTTCAGGGATTTCAAACGGAAAATTGAAGCTGGTGAATGCAAGACAGATTGGGGGTGAGAACTTTAGAGAATGAAACAGTGAAGTCTGGACGCGAATCTGAGGCAAAATTAAACGGCCTCGAAATAAAAAGGAGAGGAGATTATCGAAATGACAACGGAACGCTCGGCTTTAACGCCTGTTGCACCTCAGCAGCGGGTAGAAGTGCTGGATATCATTCGCGGCGTGGCCTTGTTCGCTATATTGTTCGCGAACATGGCCATGTTTAGATTGGAGTATTTCAGTCCAATCATAGAGGCGCTCGGACTATCGGGCTTGGTTGAGCCCATCAGCTCCCTGGACCGGGCGGCTTACTGGGTAGTTAATATGTTCATTTCCGGCAGGTTTCTCCCCATCCTGGCGATGCTTTTCGGCTGGGGATGCTACATGATCATGGAACGAGCGGAGCAAAAGGGACTTTCTTATAAATCGCTCCTCTGGCGCAGGTTGCTGCTGCTTTTTGGGTTCGGAGTCTTGCACTACGTGTTCATCTGGCATGGAGACATCCTGATGACGTTTGCGGTAAACGGGGCATTCCTCCTGTTATTTCTGAGGATGAGCACCGCCTCGTTGCGTAAATGGATCGTTGGTTGGATCATCGGGTTTCTTGTGATCGGCAGCGTGATCGGCATCGGTATAGGGTTCGGTCTCCAGCATATAACAGCGATGGAACCAGCAAATGTCACCAATTTCATAGAGGAGATGGATGCTTCACTAACCCAGGTCTATCGAGAGGGATCTTACTGGGAGGTTGTGCGGAGCCGCGCCCTTATTCCGCTGGTTATGCCGTTCGTCCTTCCATTCACGGTCCCTTTTATGCTGATATTCTTCCTGGCAGGACTCTATGCCGCAAAAGCAAAGGTCATCGACAGACTCATCCGCGGGGAGGGCCCGCTCAGCCGGGCTCTGTTGCCGAGTTTCATCTGTGCTATGCTCGGTATGGGCATCTCCACGTGGATGATCCGGGTAAGTGACAACTGGCTGGTATTTGGAGTTGCCGGGATACTGGGGACAATCGGTTGGATAGCGAACGTCCTGTTTTACATCTTAGCGCTTATCAGGTTAAGCAAAAGCGATCTCTTCGGAAGGTTCCTCAGGCCATTTATTCCCGTGGGGCGGATGCCGCTAACGACCTACTTGACGCAATCGGTCGTCGCCACCTCTATATTCTACGGCTACGGTCTCGGTCTCGCCGGCCAGGTGGGGGCCGCTGAAGGAATATTGCTGACCGTGGTCATATTCGCTGGTCAGATGATCTTCAGTCGGCTGTGGTTCAAGTCGTTTACCTTGGGCCCGGCGGAATGGCTATGGCGGAGATTGATGTACGGCCGGGGGGTGAGGCTGCGTTACGCTCCCATCACCAAGGTTTAGGTTTTTGACTGGATAACAGGATAAACGAGATGGGAATCCCCGCCCCCCCTTCCCGAGGACAAGGTTAATCCTGTCGAAACAGCCTCTCTGCGGCCGAGGGCAGGACTGACAACCTGAGCAGTTACTAAGAAACAAGATCATCAGGTGGATTCTCCCCCCTGATCGATCTTGCAGGAAACGTGTGCCTTGGATTAAGAACAGAACGTGAGAACGCTTGGTCAGTTTCGATATCTGCTCCCCGCGTTTGGGCGCATCAAGGGAATGCTGGCGCTTGCAGGACTGGTGACGCTGTCAGTAAGCCTGATTGCCCTCCTTCCCCCGTACCTGGCTAAACTGGTATTCGACCGGGGCGTTGCCGCCGGCGATATCGGCACCATTGTATTCTTCGGCTTGCTGGCAATCGGGGCTCACCTAGTCTCCTCAGTGCTCGGGTTTGCGGAAGATGCGCTCTCTGGCGTTGCCGGCACTCGGTTCACCGTGAACATAAAAAGCCAGGCCGTGCAGCGGCTGCTACAGATGAGGCTTGAGTTCTTCGACAAACACCAGAGCGGTTATTTGGCCGAGCGGCTAAGCGAGGTGCAGATGCTGGGTCAGTTCGTTTCGCCAACGATCTTTCAGTTCCTGGGTAGCCTCATTCAGTTTATAGGGGCGCTTGTCATCATGGCCCGAATAAGCGTTGAGATCACCATTGTCCCTCTACTTTTTGTGGTGCCTTTCTACTTCATCACTCGCAAGATGAGTGGTAGTCTGAAGGAGACTTCCGAGGAGCTTATGGAGACTGGCGCACAAATGATGGGTTCCTTGCAGGAGATGATTGGCGGAGTCGCCGAGGTCAAACAGTCCACAGCCGAGGAGAGGAAGAGCCATGAGGCGGCTGCTCAGTTTGCGGCTGTTGGCAGCCAGGAAATTAAACAATCCATCTTTATGGGGCTGGGGATGGGCTCCATTGATTTTCTGACAAATCTGGTGATGGTGATTGTGCTCATCCTCAGCGGGATATTTATTGTCAGGGGGGAGTTGTCAATCGGCGATTATGTAGCCCTTGTTGGATATGTTGGGAGGTTGTTTACCCCGGTGCAGTTGGCGGGCATGTTCATACTGACCATTCAACCTGCCATGGCCGCCCTCGAGCGATTAAGGCCGATATTTGAGGAAAAGACAGAACGAGAGGTGGGTGGAAAGAATCGCGTAAAAAAACTGGAAGGTGCCATTTCGTTTAATAACGTAAGGTTCGCCTACGATTCGGCGAAAGACCCTGTTCTTAGAGGCTGTAGCTTTTCCATAGCGCCTGCTGAGTGCGTGGCGATCCTCGGCAAGAACGGGGCCGGAAAATCGACGGTCGTGAAATTGATGCTGGGCTTTTACCCGGAGTACGATGGAGAGATCCTTATTGATGGGCGCAACCTGCGCGACTACGACGTGGTCTCCTTGAGAAGGAGGGTGGGGATAGTCTCTCAGAACGTCGTTCTCTTTACCGGAAGCCTTTGGGAGAACGTTAAAATGGCAAGTCCCGAGGCCTCAAACGAAGCGGTGGAGCGGGCTCTTGCCTTGAGCGGATGTAGGGACACATTCGACGGGGATCTAGGCAAGATAGACATTGCTGAGTCAGGGAAAACCCTCTCAGGAGGACAGAGACAGGCAGTCGCCATCGCCCGGTGTCTGCTCAAAGATCCGGACGTGTTGATATTCGATGAAGCAACAGCCCATTTAGATAGCAGCACCCGTGGTGTGGTCATGCATGCCTTAAATCACGTGTTTGCCCACAAAACGAGGGTTCTGATAACCCACGATCGAGAAATAGCAGGAGTTGCCGACACCGTTCTCTTTTTGG
The DNA here is from genome assembly GCA_023271515.1 of Dehalococcoidia bacterium. Classification (GTDB taxonomy): domain Bacteria; phylum Chloroflexota; class Dehalococcoidia; order SZUA-161; family SpSt-899; genus BS503. The sequence continues at coordinate 3,356 of JALPXQ010000076.1, forward strand.
AGGAAGGGGTTGTCAAGAGGGGATATTCTACCACATAGGTGGGCGTGAAGGCTATCTAAAACCAGCCAAAATCGAAGCTAAAATCAGGTCTAAACGACCTCTGTGAAAGAGCAATTATAGATGACCGTGGTCCTTGAAGGAATGGAAACGCATATTAGCAGGCTGCCTTAGAGGGTTCCACCCTGGAGGACATCTTTCTTGAGCATACCGGCGATTTCGATGCGGATACCAAAGCTCCTAGAGGAGCTTGGTGCATGATTAAAGTTCTCCTGCAAAACGAAGCGATAGTCTTTAGGAATAGCTACCTTAAGACGCGAAGGCAGATACTCATCGCCCTCGCTTTGCTGATCCCCTTCTACCTTGTGCTTGTGGAAGGGCTGGGGCGGGAATTTGTGGGAATGATGCGCGGGCTAGTGGGTGACCTTCCCCCGGAACTGGCAATGCCTGTTATCACATCCCTCTTTTATGTTATACTGCCCTGGCTTTTGATTTTAGGCTTTTCATTCATGGTGAAGGAAGCTCCATTCAAGTTCTACCACTCACCTGATCTTAGCCTTCTCGTCTCCAGTCCCATACCAGCAAGTACCCTCTTCGTCTTCCGCTTCATGCTGGTTGCCTTTTTCCCAATAAGGGTGTTGTTTGGTCTTGCCATAACACTTGCGCTCCTGATTGGTATAGGTATAGTCGGCGCTGCCCCCTGGTTCTATTACCTGTTTAGCCCTCTTATAGTCTCCTTTCTCCTTGTGATATCTGCTGCCTTCGCTATAGTTTTGGTGATGCTACTGGCTAAGGTGTTATCACCCAAAAAGATAATGCTGGCGACAGTTGCCTTTGGTCTTATCGGAATGTTCTTGTGGATAGTCCTCATTACTATGGGCGAGGAGATATTGCCCCGATTGCTTGAGTCGGTAATGGCTGGACAGTTGATCTGGTATTTAGTCTTTCCCTTAAGCGATGCCGCCAGGGTCTTAAGCGGTCTGGTTCAGGGAGAGATTGCATTGCTGCTACTTGGGCGCCTGCTTCTTGCTTGCGGGGTTATTCTTTCTGCATCCACCTTGGCAGCAGGGAAACTCTTCTATGAAGGCTATGAAAGATCGCAACTGGTAGAGATCGCTGCCGAAAAACGGGTCGAACGGCAAGCTAAGGCCCCTCGTTTCCTGGGGAGAAGGAGCAATCTTATCCTAACCGAGTGGAAGAAGGCGGTGCGTAACTATGGGATGGCCCAAGAAGCGCTTAGGCCTCTGATGATACTGTTCCTGTATCTTTTTATGGTCGGGGGGACCGCACCACCGGAGCCATGGGATAGTCTACGCCTTCTTGTCCATATCGGAATGATCGGTTTCCTGGTTTCTCAGGCGGTAGCGCCCTTCTTTGCCCCTGCGTCTGCGGGGCAAGATAGAAAAGCGCTCCGCGAACAGTACTCCGTGCTTAAGGCTGCACCCTTCGTGGGAAGGGAGCTTATTTTGTCTCACTGGCTTGCCCCGTTTGTTCCCCAGATACTCCTTTCGGGGACAATATTGCTTGTGCTTAATATCGTTATCGGAAGCAGTATCCTGATTATCCTTCTTTCTCTGGCGGTTCTGGCTCTGCTTGTGGGGGCAGGTAGAGCCTTTTCACTGATGATAGATATGGCAGCGTATAGCAGACAGGAAGAGACAACCAATCTGCTTCACCGTGTTCTACGCATCATCCTGCCCATTGTTTATTATAAGCTTGCCCTGGGGATTCTTGCCGTGGGACTGGTCTTCACCGGGGTGATGATAGCTATCAGCAATGCTGCCTTCCTGGCTTTCATCGGTTTCACTTTTTATCACTCCTTGCACCTGGGTGCTAAGTACTGGGAGATGATGGAGATATAGAGGTGCAAGATTGGCGGAGTTTTCACAGTTCGCAAACTCATCTAGCCGATTCCTTCAACATCTGTTATAATGGTCGATAGGGATGACCATAAAACCGGCGAAAATCGAAGCTAAACGGGCTTTGTGTTAAGAGGAGGCGTCAAGAAGTGGCAGAACCAAGAGAACTTCATCCAGCATTCCGGCATAGGGAGTACCTGTTTCGCAGGGGGGTATTCAATGTGTATGGAGGGGCGTTCCATGTATATGATGCAAATGGGAATCTTGCTTTCTATGCAAAGCGGAACGTATCTAAGGTGATGAGGCCGGAGTTTCTAGTTTACTCAGAGGGAATCCAGAAGGAAGAATTTCTCTCGATTGAGACCCCAAAGATTCTTGAAGGTGATACAACTCATAATGTGCACGATACAACTACAGGCAAGACTGTCGGCCTTATAAGACGCAAGACTGTCAAATCCATTATTAAGGATGAATGGGTTTTCCTTTCTAACGAAGGTGAAGAGATGGGAAAGATTTGTTATCGTTTCAGCAAATGATATAGAAGTTGTCCAAATCAGACAACATTTCGCT
>JALPXQ010000077.1 GCA_023271515.1 Dehalococcoidia bacterium
ACTCTTTGGGGGCTCTGCAAAAATCCAAAGATTTTTGCGGGGTACTATAATTGCTCGCCCTTACCTGACAACTCCCTCCTCAGGGGCATTACAAAGTCACAGCGGTCCGGTTCGAAGAATCGGACTAGCGCCGATTTACGAAGAAATTAGGTGGACATTCGTGGCTAGTGACCAAGGCAGAGGATCGCCAGTATCAGGACACCAGTCGCCCAACTCTATGATTCCAATGAGCCCCACGCCTTGATACCAATACGTCCCGGAAGTGCCTTGTTCCCCGGTGGGGATGAAGACAGGGCATCCGCTATCTTTATACCTCACCACATACCAGACATCAGGGTGACCAATGGGGTGACATATGCGGTAATTGACGTTCGCATAGGGCACAAAGGCAGCATCTATTTGGGAGTTGTGCCCACCGCATGACCAGCTACAATTTCCCCCAGGCTATTTCTCGATGGCCACCACCAAATGCGATGAGGTTGATATATACGCACACCAATGGGGCATATGCCCACGCCTATCACGTGACCGGTGACCACTACACCGTCCACACCGAGTCGGCATGCGCCAAATCCAGTAATAAATGGATGGTTTTGTGGATCTGTATGTTGCACGCCGCCGGGGACTGGTCGGTGTCTCTCTGTTTGCGCAGCCGGCCCCACACTTTTGGGGAACCGCCTATTTATTCCGAGGGGGACATCATGGCCTACAATATCCCTGATCTTTTGGAGATACTCCTCCGTCATTTGCATCTGCCCTGGCCTGCTAACCCCGAGGAAACCGGTGTAACATATCCCAGTCAGGAGATGGGGCATCTCCGCTACCAAGAGGCTTCTAGCCCTCTCCAGCATGGCGAAATCATCAGTTGGTTCCCCTATCGTTATCTCGAAGTAATTTGCCGGATCGGCGCAGTGTTCTATAAACAAAACAGGGGTGTCATAGCCCATAATTTGCCTTATTCGGTTAGCGTAGCGTAAGTCGGTTAAGATGATACGATTGTAACCAGATGGGCTAGTAATGGCCGTCATCCTGGCAGAGATGCCCATGCGTTCGAGTTCCCATGGACAGGGTATGCGGCCCTGAAGTTCTCTGAGCTGTTCCGGGGTTGGGTTTGGTATTGCCTTCCCAAAGAAGACGTATTCCGGGGGTTCGCCTGGACCAACCCAAACAACCCTTCCTTCCTCTATTCTCCAAGGAGACGCAAGTTCCGGTTGGGTAACCGGGTCCTTTCGCGGCACAGCCATGTAAGACACATCCATTGTCTCAAGCACTTCCAAGCTCGTGGCATCTAGCGTAACCCAAACGTATTTCTTCTTCTCAGCCCTGACGAGAGCACTATAAATCAGGGCAGAGAAATAATCCTCAAAGGATTTGCCCATCAGAAGTATCTCGGCATTACCAGGAAATTGATCCAGTATTTTCTCTTCAACCTTCGGCAAAGTTCCCGGAGTGAAAAACTCTATCTCATGGTTGCAAAGCTCGTTCACCTCCACTTGGTTGTCATTGAGGGTAACATCAGCATATTTGTTTTCTTGAAGTCTCACCAGAGCCTTGTAGGTATCACCGATTCCCTTAACCAGCAGTATTTCACTACCATCAGGAAGTTCCCGAAGTATTCTTTCTTCAACCCTCCGGGGTATGCCTCCGGGAGCGAAGAACTCTATCGGTTTGACTTCCCCCCTTGGGCCTGCTGCGAGGGAGATGTAGGGGTGGGACGGCGGTGCTGGGCCGCTTAAGGCAATTGCTGCACCTACCAAGCCGAGGACAAGTATAGCTACCAAGCCTATGCCTATTTTATTTTTCATCTTTATTTCCCTCCTTCTTAGTAACTGGTTTATTCACTTTTTTCTCCCTCAGTTTTTTTGATTAGCCTTCGCTTGGCTAATGCCACCGCACCACCCCTAGCTCTGCTCCATACTCTCACCCCCTAATCTCCAATTTTGTGCCTTAATTATTCATGCCCCCGCCGGAAAAGCCAAGTGCTTTTTTTCTCTTGTTCTGCCTGGTCTTATGAATAAAATGGCGCCTTGCTATCCCGTCAAACGGCCGCTATGTTGGCCTCTATAAATAAGATGCTGCAGCAGGGAATTCTGCTCACACTACCTTGGTTTTTTGCTTGAGAGCCCGTCATACGTACAAGTAGAATTTCTTGGAAAAACTTACCTGTTACGAAGATCGACAACTTTTTTGGAAAAACTTACCTATTACAAGATAGTCAAGGGGAAATTCCTTCCCCTTTAGGTTCCCTTTTCTCTCGCTTAGCCATTTTGACACATATCTTATATCTTAATATTCCCGCCCACTTTTTTTCCGGAGTGTGGAGGAACTCCCAGCTTACCTGACCTCCCCTTGATTTATCGTCACTGGCTCTCACCTCCCTTATTGCCGACCATGTTTTGCCCCTCTATAATATATAACGAAATAGACGGCGAAAAGTTAGGAGTATTGGCAAACAATCCAGGGTCACGCCATACTCCTTGCTGCAACTTTGTGGATTTGCTGAGCTGTATAACGATTCCATCTACTCTTGCCTCCAATCCCGCCAATGCTCGATCATTTCTTCTTCTAATTCCTGCCGCTCCTCCGGGATTAGTAACCCTCGCTCAAGCGCATAATCAAGGAGCTTGCGCATAAGCTCTGTTGCTTCCTCGACGCTTAATCCCTTAATGAACTCCTCAACTTCCCCGATGCGCATATTTAATAAATCAACGTCGGGAAAGAGCTGCGCAAAGACATGCAACATCACTTGTTTTTCCATCAGCTCATCCGGGCCCCACTTTTGTTGCCAATATCGAGTGTGGTGAGGCAACGACCAGCCTACCCTCTGAAAGTAGAGCGGCGCTCTCTCGCCAACGACGGCTCTAACCGCCTGGATATACTCTGGTTTTATCTGCCCAGCAATGCGAACCGTTATTCTCTGGCATCTCCATGATGAACTTGTCCCGGCTACAGGAACCTCTATTATGCCGGGCGGAAGGTCCCATGGGCGCGAGAACGTTTCCCAGATCTCATTTGCCCACTTCCGAATTTCCTCCCTGGTAAATTCGGCCTGGAAGAACTCGAATTTTATGCCCTCGACCCCTTCCACTATCGCTCTCATGGCCTCTTTATACTCGTCTTTTAATTCCCGGAGCCCTACCGTGATAACCATGACTTGGGGAGGGCCCAGAAGTTCTGGCCCGCGAAAGCCTTGGAGATAATCTACCAGAGGCACACCTTGCGCCATCAAATGAGGCAAAGCGTCAACCAGTTCTTCATAGGCTTCGTTTTGAGCAATCACCTGAGGAAAACCATCAACGATTTGGTTCCAGGAGAAGCGAACACAGGGGAAGCCCGGGCCGGGACGTAAGGCGGTCGAAAATATTACTGGTACCTCCTCAATTCCAAAGAGGCTCTCCGCCTTCTTGGCTATCCACCCATAGATTTGTTCTGCTCTAGGGAAACGATCGCTACGTACCGCTATATTAATCGCCCCTCGGGAAACTGGAAGACTCACAACAAGGGGCGATCGGCCGTGCCTTATTTGCCGCAAGAGCGGGGCTAGTTCGTACAGTACCTTTTCTAATTTCTGGTTGAATTCTTCTAATTCCTCCTCGGTGGACAAGGCCGGAACCCTTCCGAATACCGCAATAATGTACCGATTGCGCTTCAGCTCCTCCTCAAAACACAGGGGGCTGCGAGGGGGTTGAGGTAAGCTGTTAAGGAAATCGCTAAATTCCTGCACAGTCATGCTCCAGAGATCCACACCGGGAAATAATTCTCCAAACCTTACCTCATGGGGAGGTATTCCCTTTGCCTCGGCAAGCCGTTCCCTAATCGCCACCAGCCATCCCTTGGGCTCTGCTACTATCCCCCACCAGGAGCTATCATCCATTCTCCGCCCGTCATCGGCGACATCACCACTAACTGAGCACCATAGCTCCTGCTGATTGCCATGGAAAGCGGCAAGTCCCCCCGCACCGAGCATCGCAACCACCACTACCACACTGATTACTAACCACCATTTCTTCATTTTCGTTTTCCTCCTTTTCTTTTTTGCCCCTCTATAATATATAACGAAATAGACGGCAAAAAGTTAGGTGCAAACTTTCTTAAAGGGTAACTACACAGCCCTTAAGCAATATTGGGAAGGAAACCGCCGATGAACAGCGATTCACCAGCCAAGAGGAGTGAGCATCCTCAGATGCGAACAGCCTTCCTCTCTTGCCGGCATCTGAGGATAATTCGCTCTGATCATCAGGCACAGGAATTGTAAAACAGGCCATCTTTCCTCCTTTTGGGGGTTGGATTGGAACCAACGGCCTTCGGGTAATGAACCCGACGAGCTTCCACTGCTTTAGATTGCGAAGCGATCCATTGTTCATACATTTCTCTTGCCAGGGAAGCAACTATGGGGATGTTGCCGCATGCCTGGATCATCATTTCGTGTATGGATACCATCCCGGCAGTTCATGCTTTATTCCCGATATTGGCGAAAAGGTGGTTTCCACCACACCGGGCGCTACTTCTCGTCCCGCTACCGAGATGCCCATTACTATCACTCCACCATCTGGCCCGGATCTGAAAAGGGGAGAACCACTGTCTCCGCCGGCTGCAAAAATATTGGTAATAACTTGGTTGTAGAGGACACGGCCTGCTATCTCTACCCGCTCGCCTATGCGTAGTATGCGCCCGGAGGTACGACCGGTTGTCCTTCCAAATTTGCCGGACCACTCAGGCGGATTCGGATCCCGCGTGCCGGTTACCGGGGATGTCCAGAAGGTCGTTGTGCGAACGTATGGGATGACATACCCATCGGACGTGGCTACCCTTGCTACATCTGCTCAGCCATCCCAGCTTGCAAAAGCAGCGGTGCCGACCTTGCTTCCAGGTAACGGTTGATATACCGGCGTATTTATAGGTAGAAGGGTTCCCCCAGGTCCAAGATGCCCGGTGGTGGTGAGATCCTCGTCATCCGGCCAAAAGGGGATCGGATCCCGAACCGGGAAGCCTATTGTCCCATATTCTCCAGGAGTGCCGATCGTTGTCTGGGCTCCGCCGGGGACAGGACGGAATCCCTGGTCAAGGGGCAGACCCGTACCCAGATGGTCCCGTGGGTCTTTGTAAGCTGAGCCACTACTTAGTGTGCTTCCATCCTCTCGCCGGGGTAATAGCGTTTCTGGAGCTCCAGTTAATGAACGCCACCTTGATGCCGATAGGACAAACACGACCGGGATATTTTTAATACCAACCGTCTCTGCCTTCTCAGCTATCATGGCATAAATCTCACCAGCAACTGCCTGTGCTTCCTGAGGCATCACCTGGGGGCAATACAGCCGCACCGATATGTAACCAACAGCAGTAATACCCATTGAGATAACCCCATGCCTATCTACCAGCAAATGGAAAAGAGGTCCCATGAGGTCGTTTGCTTGATGCAGTCTATGCATCCATTCTGCGGGAGCGGTGAATGGGCAAACCTGGCCGAAGACTGCGATGACCTTGTCATGAGGAAACCATCTTCTGTACCATTCCTTGATCGTCACCAGCCCCAGAGGAAAGGATGGCGGAGCAAGAATCTGCTCATACTCCTCAAGCGTCAAGGTCATGACGCAGAGCTCTTCGGGGCGAGGTATGGGTAGTTCAACCCCCTTCCAGTCAGCCAATTCCCAGTAGGAGCGGACCATCTCTGGAAATTCTGTCTTGGCCATGGTA
>JALPXQ010000078.1 GCA_023271515.1 Dehalococcoidia bacterium
ATTCAGGATAGATCGGGGGTGAGAACTTTCCGGAATGCAAGAGTCGAAGGCTGAAAGTCAAGCTAAGTGGTCTCAAAAAATAAAAGAGAGGTGAGATATGTCGAATGCCAAATTTTCAATGCCTGATCCCGAAAATGAACCTATCCTGTCATATCAGCCCGGAAGCCCGGAACGAAAACAATTGAAGGAGGCGTTGGATAAACTTTCCGGCGAAACGATCGAAATCCCGCTTATAATTGGCGGGCAAGAGGTGAAAACAGGTAATCTGGGTAAATGCGTCATGCCGCACGACCATCAACACGTCCTGGCAACCTACCACAAAGCCGGCCCGAAAGAGGTTGAAGCAGCAATTGAAGCCTCGCAAGAGGCGTGGAAAAGCTGGTCTACAATGCCTTGGTGGGAACGAGCCAGTATCTTCAAGAAAATGGCCTCCTTGCTTTCCGGCCCCTGGCGGGCAACGTTAGGTGCTGCTACCATGCTGGGCCAGAGCAAGAGCGTATACCAGGCGGAGATAGACGCCCCCTGTGAGCTCATAGATTTCTGGAATTTCAACACCAAGTATATGGAAGCTATCTATGAGCAGCAGCCCCTCTCCCCTAAAGGGCAATGGAATCGGGTGGAACAGCGTCCTCTTGAGGGCTTTATCTTTGCGGTAACGCCGTTCAACTTCACTGCCATTGCCGGAAACCTGCCCACCGCACCGGCTATGATGGGCAACACCGTTGTCTGGAAACCTGCCTCTTCCGCAGTATTCTCAGCTTACTACTTGATGAAACTGTTCCAGGAAGCGGGATTGCCTGATGGGGTGATCAATTTTATTCCAGGATCCGGACCGGATATAGGTGCCATTGCTCTTAAACACCCTAAATTGGCGGGGGTTCACTTCACCGGAAGCACCGAGGTCTTTCAGGGTATGTGGAAGATTGTGGGGGAGAATATCGCCTCCTATCGCACATATCCGAGAATCGTCGGTGAAACCGGGGGGAAGGATTTCATTTTTGTCCACCCCTCTGCCGACCCCGATGAAGTCAATACCGCTATGGTCAGAGCCGCTTTCGAGTATCAAGGGCAGAAATGTTCCGCCGCATCAAGGGCATATATCCCGGCGTCCATCTGGCCGGCACTTACGGAACTGTTTGTTGAGACCATAAAAACTATCAAGGTCGGCGATGTGCGGGACTTTACCAACTTCGTCAACGCCGTAATCGACAGGCCTGCGTTTGAGAAGATCGCTGAGTATATCGACTTTGCCAGACATTCATCCGATGCCAAAATCATTGCCGGCGGCGGCAGCGATGATTCCAGGGGATATTTCATCGAGCCGACGGTTATTGTCACCACGGATCCTCATTTCAAAACTATGGAGGAGGAGATTTTCGGCCCGGTGATCACCCTTTACATGTATGATGACAGCAGATTCGAAGAGACGCTCCGACTGTGTGATTCAACCTCTCCCTACGCTCTCACAGGCGCTATCTTCGCCAGAGACCGCGAAGCCATTGACCTTGCATCCAGAACACTTCTTCATGCCGCCGGCAACTTCTATATCAATGACAAGTGCACCGGGTCGGTGGTAGGCCAGCAGCCTTTCGGCGGCAGCCGCGCATCCGGCACGAATGATAAAGCAGGAAGCATGATCAACCTGCTGAGATGGGTATCGCCGCGCTGTACGAAGGAACTCTTTGTGCCACCAAAGGATTATCGTTACCCGTTTATGAAAGAGGCATGACCTATCGAAGGGGGACTTGGGTCTTACTTGCAGGGATAGGGCTATCGCTATCTGTTCTGAATCGCTCATCTCACGGGATGGGGGTCGTGATGCGCTTAGAAATCTTAGAAATATAGTGCGGATAGTTCAAAGTACCCTTATTGGAAAGGACATTCTTAAGAGAAAGGGAGATGAATTATGAAGATCGCTTTTATTGGGGGTGGGAAGATGGCGGAGGCCATGATATCCGGGCTTCTTAGCAAAGGTTCCATCGAACCAAAGTCAATAGCAGTGAGCGATGTCGATCACGATCGCCTCACGATTCTAGGAGGGCAATATGGAATTGAGTGTGCCGCTGATAATCGCGAAGCTGCCAGAGGGAAAGGCATCGTGGCTCTCTCCGTGAAGCCACAAGTTCTTACTGAAGTGACCGATGGACTTAGGGGTGAACTTCAACCCGAACAGTTGGTCCTTTCCATCATCGCCGGAGCAAGAATCAAAACCCTAAGTCAGCAGTTGGAACACGATTCAATAGTTCGGGTTATGCCCAATACCCCAGCCCAGATAGGCGCGGGGATCAGCGTGTGGACTGCCACCGAGGCAGTAAACCCGAATCAGAAAGAAATGGTCCGAACCATTCTCACCGCGATGGGCAAGGAGTTCTATGTTGCCGATGAGAGGTATATCGATATGGCCACCGCGCTGAGCGGAAGCGGGCCAGCCTACGTATTTTTGATTATCGAAGCGCTAACCGATGCCGCGGTGCACATCGGGATGCCCCGTGAAATGGCATCGGCGCTTGTTTTGCAAACAATGGTAGGGTCAGTGCGCCTTGCGGAGGTGAGCAACAAACATCCAGCAGAACTTCGCTGCATGGTCACCTCGCCAGGGGGGACAACCGCCGCAGGCTTATTTCGTCTTGAGGATGGAGGTTTGCGGTCAACCTTGACTCAGGCGGTCACTGCAGCATACCAGAGAGCAAAGGAGTTAGGCAAGGAGTAGAAATGAATTGTGGATAACTCCAAAGAAAGCAGCTTCAGGCAGCTCGGTTAACAAATCTATGTTTGGCGGCACTGCAAAACCAAAGTTTAGGCTAATTTTCCACCGGATTTAGCTTCATTAGCTTCAGGGGAAGGTGCTAAATGGGCGCTTTTTGACCTTTTGCAGGAACGCCATGTTTTGTTCGTAATAGGTAAGTTTTTCCAAAAAAGTTGCCGACCTTCTCCCCCATCATTGATTCCTGATGAGTTGCCCGCGGTTACCACACCGTCCTTCTGAAAGGCCGGCGGCAGCTTGGCCATCTTCTCCAGTGAGGTCTCCATGGGACGCTCGTCGGTGTCAAAGGGGACCGGATCACCCTTCCTTTGCGGGACGGGAACAGGGACAATCTCCTGTTTGAATATCCCATCCTTGATGGCTGACATGGCACGTTGGTGACTTAGCAAACCTACCTCATCCTGTTCTTGACGGCTGATGCCATATGTGCGGGCGATGTTCTCGGCGGTATTACCCATATGATATCCATAGAATATCTCCCACAGCCCGTCGAATACCATCAGGTCAATCAGTTCCCCTCGTGTCGTCAGGTCCATCCGATATCCCCAACGAGCCTTGGGAAGTATGTAGGGGGCCTGGCTCATAGACTCCACCCCCCCGGCCACCACGACGTCTGCTCTGCCCAGCATTATGGATTCAGCCCCTAGAGTAATAGCCTTCAGCCCCGAGGCACAGACCTTATTCACCGTGAAAGCGGGGGTCTCCTTGGGCAGACCGGCATAGATGGCCGCCTGGCGAGCGGGATTTTGGCCTTGACCTCCTTGAAGCACATTCCCCATTATAACTTCGTCAACCTGAACCTCGCACAGCGAATCGTCCCAGTCGTAATACTTCTGTTCTATCTCAGATAAGCCTTCTCCCCTCAGGGCGTCAGGGCCATACTCTAGAGTTTCCGTGCTTGATCTGGGTCTCAGGCCGGCTCGTCTCAGAGCCTCCTTGATCGCCAGGCTACCTAAATCAATAGCCGGTATGTCCTTCAAGGAGCCCCCGAAAGACCCGATGGCCGTCCGGGCGCCGCTGACGATAACAACTTCAGTTATAGACATATCGTCCTATCCCTCCTGCCTGTAATCGTAGAACCCCTTGCCTGTCTTGCGTCCCAGCCAACCGGCAGTGACCATCTGCTTCAGCAAGGGCGGTGGCGCAAACTTGGGATCCTTAAACTCCTCGTACATCGCACAAGCAATGTAGTAAGCCGTATCCAGCCCGATAAAGTCTAGCAGGGTCAGTGGACCCATAGGGTGGTTCAATCCGAGCCTTATCCCGGAATCGATGTCCTCTTTGCTGGCAAGACCATTATCGAGAGCTCGTATTGCGTCAAGCAGAAACGGGATGAGGAGCAAGTTCACGATGAACCCCGGGGTGTCCCTGGCGATAATTATCTCCTTGCCCAGCGACTTGCTGAATTTCGTGACAGTGTCCATCGTTTCTTCACTGGTGGCGATCGTTCTCACCAGCTCCACCAGTTTCATTACCGGCACCGGATTAAAGAAGTGCATTCCCAATACCTGGCTTGCTCGCTGCGTTGCCGCAGCCATTTCGATAATGGACAGGGAAGAGGTGTTGCTGGCCAGGATGGCATGTTTGGGGCAGATTCTATCCAGCTCGGAAAATACCTGTTTCTTTAACTCCATCTTCTCGGTTGCGGCTTCAATCACCAAGTCGCACCCATTGAAATCGCTGAGCTTAGTTGTCCCTTTCAGCCGGCTCAGAATTCCCTCTTCCTCCTCCTTGGTCAGCCTGCCCTTCTGGACGCTCCCTGCTAGCTGGGCCTTGATCATCCCCAGACCCTTATTTAGGAGCTCCTCATTGATCTCCGAAACCACCGTTTCGTAGCCGGACTGGGCACAGACCTGCGCAATGCCCGAGCCCATCAGCCCACACCCTATTACCCCTACCTTCTTGATCTCCATTACACCTCCTTTTTTTCGAATCTATCCTAACCTGACATTGTCATACTATAACCAATCACCTTCTTATTACTCCCCTTTATACTGGGGCTTCCTTTTCTCCACAAAGGCGCTGATACCCTCTTTGAAATCCCCGGTAGTCGTTAGGCCGGCGAAGAGGGATTCCTCCAGACGGAGTCCGTCATCCAGGCTCATGTTCATTCCCCTGATCATGGCCTCCTTGGCGGCCCGTACAGCAATGGGGCCATTTTCACATATCTTGGCGGCCCACTCCTGCGCGGTGCTCATCAGCTCCGCTTGAGCAACCACCTTGTTGATCAAGCCGATGCGATATGCTTCCTGGGCATCTATGGGTTTTCCCATAAGCAAGAGCTCGGCTGCCTTACACCAGGGGAGCATCCGGGGCAGCCTTTGTGTACCCCCCCAGCCGGGTATCAGCCCCAGAGAAACCTCCGGTAAGCCAAAACGAGCATTCTCTGCGGCTATCCTGATATCGCAAGCTAGAACGATCTCCAGTCCACCACCCAGTGCCAACCCATTGATAGCCGCAATAATTGGCTTCCAGATGTTCAGTCCCCGCATTATTCCCGGTGGGAGCGCAAAAGACTTATCGGCCAACCTGGGGAGCATCTCCTTGATGTCCGCACCGGCAGAGAATGCCTTTTGTCCCGCTCCGGTGATGATAGCAACCCAAACATCAGGGTCGTCGCGGAAGCTTATCATAGCATCGCTGAACTCCTGGTAGACCTCGGGACTAATTGAATTGAATGCCTCGGGACGGTTGAGGGTTATGGTGGCCACGCGACCGCTTTTCTCGTAAATAACCAGCATTACAAACTCCTTTCCTTTGTTTGATAACTAAAAGAGACTTAGAGGGGCAACTCAGCACCTCCCAACCAGTATTATAGTCATTTGCATAAACCATTATAATGGG
>JALPXQ010000079.1 GCA_023271515.1 Dehalococcoidia bacterium
GCGGCGCATAGAGGAGGGCAAGATAAGGGACTGCCACGGGGATCTGCACTCGGCGCACATTTGTTTTGGCGACGAAGTCTATATCTTCGATTGTATCGAGTTCAATGACCGCTTCAGGTACTGCGACGTAGCCAGTGAGGTAGCCTTTCTGGCTATGGACCTGGATGTGCATGGTTATCCCCATCTCTCGAGGCATTTTGTCGATAGCTACGTTGCGCTATCCGGCGATCGGGAGCTTGAGCAGCTTCTCAACTTCTACCGGTGTTATCGGGCCTATGTCAGGGGAAAGGTGGAAAGCTTCAAGCTCGACGATCCGCATATCTCAGACGAGGAAAAGGGCCGGGTTCTGGGCATCGCCAGGAGGTACTTTGAGCTGGCGGAGTCGTATGCATTGAGGGGCGAGTGGGAGGGATAATCAATTGAAGGAGCCATTTGCCGAATTCATAAGAAGGTTGGAGTCCGCAGTCTTACTCATTACCTGCGGCCTTCCCGGTAGCTGGAAGACCGAGACGGCGGAGGAGGTTTCCAAAATCAAAGGCTACCCCATCATCCGGACCGATCTCGTCAGGCTGGAGGTGCTCAAGGGTGAGGATATCTTCGATGAGAAAGTGGCCTCGGATATGGACAAGCGCCGGAAGGTCTACGATGAGGTATTCCGGCGGGCTGGTGAGAGATTGGAGAAGGGTGACGGGGCGATACTCGATGCCACCTTTGTTACCCAGTCGCTGCGCCGGCGTGCGGCGGAGATCGCCGCCAAACACCATCGGATCTTCGTCATCATGCAGACAAGCTGCCCTCAGGAGGTATCCCTTGCCCGCATACTCAGGCGGACAAAGGAAAACTATGAATCGAACGCCCTCACCGAACAGGCCTATCTCAACAACAAGGCGAAGTTCGAGGCTGTCGATCTCGATGATTTCAAGCAGTTGTATCCCAATCTAAGTATAATCCATTTCACCGTCGATACCCGGTACGACCCCCCTGAGGATTGGTATGTCACCGGGGTAGAAAAAAGGTAATTACTCAGCCAGCGATTGATAGCCACGCTTGCCCCTGCGAAGGCAGGGAGAGTTCACAGAGAAAATGGAGGGGAATAAGGTATCAAAAGAATCTCTTTGTAATTTCAGAACCAAGGAAAATCCCCCCAGTGCAGTCACCAGTGTCTCGCTCTTGACAATTCTCATTATCAAAGATAGCGAGAGATACATGGCCAAGTGCCCTGAATTAGACCTTGTTACCGAGATGGACACCCAGGAGGAAGCATTGAAGGCTATGGTTGAACTCATAGGAGAATATGCAAGAGACTACAGAGCACGGGAGGAAACATACCTGAAGAGCCCCAACAGAGCTCACCATAAGCCGTACGTGGATCGAATTATCGGATGCCGAGACGAATGGGAAATGATGGAACTCGTTGGGGTACGATATGGCCATCTACACGTATAGCGATATGCGCTATGTATTGCGCAAGCTTGGGTTTGAACTTATCAGAAGCAGGAAACAGGAAACCTGGGAAAGAATCCTGGGAGACGGGGCTATTCTCCAGGTAAGAATCAGTCACAAAGGCAAAAGGGATATCCTGCCTGGAACATTTTACGAGATGCTAAGGCAAGCCGGCATTGACAAGAATACATTTCTGGAGGTGCTTCGAGAGTAAGTGAAGATAGATCTGCACGTCCACACCAGGACCGGCTCCGATGGCAATCTCTCCGTCGAGGAGGTCTTTGAGGAGGCAAAATTAAGGGGGGTCGAGCTGCTTTCAATCACCGACCATGATTCGGCGGACTGTCAGGCAGCAGCGATCTCCCTGGCGAGAGGGCATGGAATATCATATATCACCGGCGTAGAATTAAATGTCACCTTTCAGTATCCTGGGAGGAAATCCGTCTCCCTGGATTTCCTGGGGTATCAATATGATATCGACAATCGAGAGCTGAAGAGCAAGCTTCGGGTGATGAAGGGCCATCGGGAGAGACGAGCACGCCTGATTTTGGACAACCTCAATGCCGAGTTCGATAAGGAGGGCATGGAGAGGTTCACTGAGGAAGACCTCGGGAGAATTCAGGACAGCGTCGACGGCGCCTTTGGCCGGCCGCACATTGCGAATTACCTGATCGAGAAGGGGATCGTCAAGGACAAGCAGGAAGCCTTCGCCAGATACCTGGGGAGATGTGATGTGCCCAAGTATCCCCTTTCTCTTGCCGAGGCGTCAAGGCTGATCAGGAATGCGGGCGGCATACTTGTTCTAGCCCATCCCAACGATCCCAACGGAACATCACTGGTAAGTTTAACTCGGGATCTGGAGGCGCAAACAAGGATCATCGAAGAGCACATGCTGGGCTATATCGATGGCGTTGAGTGCTGGCATTCGAGGCACGATCCTCAGGCGACACGGCACTATATCGAGTTCGCCGGGAAGCACAGCCTGATCATGACCGGCGGCAGCGACTGCCATCAGGCACCGGTTCTCATCGGCACTCTGGGGATACCCGGTTGCGTTGCGGGCCAGTTCGTGCGGTTGAAGAGCGATGAAATTCAAGCCAGTGCAGTTACCTGGAAAGAAGGGGATCGATAGGAAGCATAGCCCCGCCGTCAGGAGATTGAGCGATAGATCGGAGATACTCTCCTATCTGGAGCGGGAGCGCAGTTGCTGCGCCGCGGCCATCGCTCACCTCGAACCAGATCTCTGGGCGATCTCGAAGTTCTTCGTGGCGATACACCGTGAGAACTTCGCTCTCTGCCTGATTTCCAGGAGCATGTCGCCCAGATTCATCATGACCCTGGGCAACGAAGCCGTGCTGAATTGTCTTCTTGGTTCGATATCGCTTCCCGACGAGGCGTTCGTCACCTGCCGGCCCAAGCATCTGGACGCCATCGAAAGGCATTATGATCTCGAGTGGCACCGTTTAATGAAGCGCATGGTAGCTATCAGGGAGACCTTTAGCCCCCAGGGGGAGGAGGCGATACAGTTGACGGCCGCTCAGGTGAAAGAAGCGAATAAACTTTGCGAGGATCGTACCAGGATACCCTCTCCGCGACACATAGGGAAAGGGGTGTTCTACGGCATCTACCGTAACGGGCGGCTCGTCGCCGCGGCAGGTGCCCATCTCATTTCCCCGACCTATGGCATCGCCTATCTGGAAGATGTCCTGGTCCATCCGGCGTATCGCAATCAGGGACTGGATACTATTTGCATCAGCGCCGTCGCCGCCGATCTCTTCGATTATTGCACCGAGGTGGTGATCGGCGTGGAGCCTCAGAACTTGCCGGCCGTAAAGGCCTATGCTGGCTTAGGATTTCGAGATGACTGTCTGATCGTCGAAGCCATGGGACGACGCCACAGCTTTGTGGGTGCCATAATAACCAATCTCTGGAAGCAATTTAGATGGAATCCAAAATATGAGGAAAGGACGGAGCCATATGGATAAGATTGTTGACTATGATGTCAAAGACCTTTCTCTGGCCGGGGAAGGCGAGCTGCGCATTGACTGGGCATCCCGTGAGATGCCGGTGATTCGGTCTATCCGGGAGAAATTCGCCGGGGAGAAGCCGCTGAAAGGGGTAAGAATCTCGGCGTGTCTCCATGTCACCACCGAGACGGCGAACCTGGCGCTGGCGCTCAAAGACGGGGGAGCCGACGTCGCTCTCTGCGCATCAAACCCGCTGAGCACACAGGACGATGTGGCTGCTGCCCTGGTGGGATTCGGCATACCGGTCTATGCCATCAAGGGCGAAGATGAGAAAACCTACTATCAGCACCTAGGCGCAGCACTAGATCATCAGCCTCAGATCACCCTGGATGACGGGGCTGACCTGGTGGCCACCATTCACAAGGAGCGTCAGCATCTCATAACAGGCATAGTGGGAGGAACTGAGGAGACCACCACCGGCATCATCCGGCTGCGGAGCCTTCAAGACGAAGGCCGGCTGAGGTATCCTATTATCTCGGTAAACGATGCCGACACCAAGCACTTCTTCGATAACCGATACGGCACCGGACAGAGTACCATAGATGGCATTACCCGGGCGACCAATATCCTCTGGGCCGGGAAAAGAGTAGTTGTAATTGGGTATGGCTGGTGCGGACGGGGGATTGCCATGCGGGCCAGAGGGCTCGGCGCCCATGTGATAGTGACCGAGGTCGATCCCATCAGAGCCCTGGAAGCGGTGATGGATGGCTATCAGGTCATGCCCTCACGCGAGGCGGCCAAATTGGGTGATATTTTCATCACCGTAACCGGCGGGCTAAACGGCCTCGATAGAGATCATTTCCTGCTGATGAAAGATGGGGCTATCATGGCCAACAGCGGGCACTTCAACGTTGAGATCGACATCCCCGCTCTGGAGGATATGGCTAAAGAAAAGAGGCGTCTGCGCCCCTTTGTCGATGAATACACCATGGATGATGGCCGGCGGTTGTTTCTTCTGGGGGAGGGCCGGCTCATCAATCTGGCCGCCGCCGAAGGGCATCCGGCAAGCGTCATGGACATGAGCTTTGCCAATCAAGCACTCTCGGTGGAATTTATAGTGAAGCATGGCAAGGAACTTGAGCCCCGGGTCTACCCCGTCCCGAAGGACATCGACCGGGAGATCGGCCGGCTCAAGCTCCTCTCTATGGGAATTACCATCGATACCCTGACCGATGCACAGAGGAAATACCTGGACAGTTGGGAGAGCGGGACCTGAGGAGGCTGCCAGATGAAGCTGGATCGCGAAGAAGTAGAACACATTGCCCGGCTCGCCCGACTGGGGCTCAGCGAGGCGGAAAGGGAGATATTCCAGTCGCAACTATCTGATATCCTGGAGAACTTTGATATTCTCCAGGAATTGGATACCGGTGATATTCCTCCCACCGCTCATGTCATCGAAATGGAGAATGTAATCCGCGATGACCAGGTAGCGCCTTCCCTCGCCCGGGATGACATTCTGGCCAATGCCCCACGCCAGGAGAACGGCTTCTTCAGGGTCAGAGCGGTACTGGAGTAAGCATGCCACTCGATTCTATATTCATCAAGGGTGCTCGGGAGCACAATCTCAAGAACATCGATGTCACCATTCCCAGGGACAAGCTGGTGGTCATCACCGGTGTCTCCGGGTCGGGGAAGAGCTCTCTGGCCTTTGATACTGTCTATGCTGAGGGGCAGCGCCGCTACGTGGAATCCCTCTCGGCCTATGCTCGCCAGTTTCTGGGTCGGATGGAGAAGCCCGATGTGGACTACATCGAGGGGCTGAGTCCAGCGATCTCCATCGACCAGAAAGGGGCTAGTCACAATCCCCGCTCCATCGTGGGCACGGTGACTGAGATATATGACTACCTGCGCCTGCTCTTTGCCCGGGTGGGCCATCCGCATTGTCCTCAGTGCCGGAGAGAAGTCTCCCGCCAAACGGTGCAGCAGATCGTTGATACCATTCTGGAGCTCCCCCAGGGGCAGCGCTTCATGGTTATGGCACCGGTGGT
>JALPXQ010000008.1 GCA_023271515.1 Dehalococcoidia bacterium
AGCACTCGGTACTCGGTCGGGTGGCGGTGATTGGGGGAGGCAATACGGCTGTTGACTGCGCTCGGACGGCCAGGCGCCTTGGAGGGGAGGAGGTGAGGATCATCTACCGTCGCTCCCGGGCCGAGATGCCGGCCTTGAGCGAAGAGGTAACTGCGGTGGAGGAGGAAGGGATAGGGATAGATTTTCTGACGGCACCGGTGCGATTTCTCTCTGAAGGGGGAAGGCTTACGGGGATGGAGTGCATCAGGATGAAGCTCGGGGAGCCGGATGCCAGTGGCCGGGCCCGTCCGGTCCCCATTGAGGGGTCGGAGTTCAGGATGGGTGTGGATACGGTGATAGCTGCTCTGGGACAGGTGCCGGAGACCGGATTCGTCCGGGAACTCGGGATATCACTGGGGAAGACGGGCACGATAGAGACTGATCCCCGTACCGGGGCGACGAGCATCGAAGGGGTATTTGCCGGGGGGACGTGGTGACTGGACCTGCCTTTGCCATCGATGCCATCGCTGCGGGGAAGAGGGCGGCGCGTTCGATAGGCCGCTATCTGAATGGCGAGCCGATGGAGGTTGAGGAAGAGGAGGGCAAGCCGGAGAGGCTCTCCGAGGAGGAGGTCAAGTCATTAAAGGAACAGTTTCCAGCGGAGAAGCGGGTGGAGATGGGGGAGGAACCGGTAAAAGAGAGGGTTGCTGACTTCCGAGAGGTGGTCCTGGGGTATACTGAGTTGGAGGCAGTTGGGGAAGCTTCACGGTGTCTTGCAGGGCAGATAGAGGGGTGCATCGAGTGCCGGGAGTGCAAGAGGCGGTGTGATGCTGGGGCGATCAATTATGAGATGAAGGATGAAACTATCCAGGTGGAGGTGGGGAACATCATCCTGGCCACTGGTTACGATCAGTTCGATCCCTCGGTTATCCCGGAGTACGGATATGGAAGGTATGAGAACGTTATCACCGGGTTGGAATTTGAGCGGCTCTCAAATGCTGCCGGGCCGACGGCGGGGCAGATACTGCTGAAGAATGGCCGGCCACCCCGGAGTGTAGCTATTATTCACTGTGTGGGCAGCCGGGATAAAAACTTTCACCAGTACTGCTCCCGGGTTTGCTGTATGTATGCTTTGAAATTTGCGCATCTGATCAGGGAGAAGACCGACGCCGAGGTATATCAGATGTACATCGACATGCGATGCTTTGGGGAGGGATATGAGGAATTTTACGAGCGTGTGGGGACCGAGGACGGGGTGAACTTTATCCGGGGGAAGGCGTCGCGGGTAACCGACCAGGCTTTGAACGAGGAGGAGGAAGGGAAGCTCATCGTCTGCGTGGAAGATACGCTGCTGGGCAATTTCATGCGGGTGCCGGTGGAGATGGTCATCCTCTGCACTGCGCTGGAGCCGAGGGCCAATGCGGAGGAGGTAGCCCGGCTCTTCTCCATCGGGCAGAGAGCGGATGGATTCTTCCTGGAGAGGCATGTCAAGCTTGCCCCAATAGCGACCATGACCGAGGGGATGTTCATTGCCGGGTGCTGCGGAGGCCCGCGGGACATCCCGGACACGGTGGCTCAAGCTAAGGCGGCCGCTTCCGATGTGTTGAGTCTGCTGGCGCGGGGCAAGGTAGGGATCGAGCCTATTGTTGCCTCGGTGGACGAGGAGGTCTGCGCTGGCTGCGGTCTGTGTGAGAAGATATGCTCCTATAGTGCGCCCTCGATTGACAGGCTTCGGAGAGTGACGGTGGTCAACAAGGCTTTATGTAAGGGTTGCGGTGCCTGTGCCGTCACCTGCCCTTCAGGGGCGATGAGCTTAAGCCATTTCACTCATCGCCAGATACTGGAGGAAGTGGAGGCCTTGGTCTATTAGCCCCTAGAAGTGCCTCTGTGGTGGATAGCCACAATTTTGGGTCCGGCTTGTCCGGGATAGGAGGATAAAATGGAGTATCGGGAAATAATCCTGCTGAAGCAGGGCGAAATGGCCAGGATCACCATCAACCGACCCCCGGTTAACGTGATGACCTTGAACACCATAGCCGAGCTGAACCAGGCACTAGGGGGATTGAGGGAAGATCCCGAGGTCAAGGTGGTGATCATCCGGGGAAGCGGGGAGCGGGCCTTCTCCGCCGGCGTGGAGGTGGCCGACCATCTGGGCGAGAAGTTACCCTGGATGTTGGAGGAGTTTGGCCGGCTGTTTAAGTCGCTGAGGAATGTAGACAAACCGATTGTAGCAGTGGTAAACGGCGTCGCTTTGGGAGGCGGTTGCGAGCTGGTGGCCGGGTGCGATATGGCTATCGCCTCGGACAAAGCTAAATTCGGTCAGCCGGAGATAAAGTAGGGTGTGAACCCTCCGCCGGCCAGCGTGCTTTTCCCCAAGATCATAGGGATGAAAAAGGCCCTGGAGTTGATCCTCACTGGCGATTCCATAGATGCGTGGGAGGCGCAGAGGATAGGTCTGGTGAACAAAGTGGTCCCCCACGAAGAATTGGATCAGGCTGCGGAGGAATTCGCCAACCGACTTCTGGAGAAAAGCGGATACATACTGAAGTTGAGCCGGGAAGCCTTCTACAAGGTTAGCGAGATAAGCGACTATGAGAAGGCCCTTGACTTTATGAACTGCCGGTCGCGTAGGATCATGGAATCTGAGGACGCCGTCGAGGGACTGACCTCTTTCATCGAAAAGCGCAAGCCGGTCTGGAAAAACCGGTGATGGCAAGTATAATAGACGAACTGGAGCCCATCATTAATCCCCGAAGCATCGCCGTGATAGGAGCCTCAGATAATCCCGCTAAGCTGGGCTATCACTGCATGAAGAGCCTGAAAGAGAGCGGGCTTCAGTCCATATATCCCATAAATCCGCGCTCTTCGGAGATTTGGGGATTTCCGGCCTATTCCTCGCTGAGAGAGATAGATCAGGAAATCGACCTGGCTATCGTGATTGTGCCGGCCTCTGCGGTTCCTTCAGCAATAGAGGATTGTGCCCGGAAGGGGATAAAAGGCATTGTCCTTATGACTGGTGGATTCAGGGAAGCGGAAGATCTGGCGGGCTCCAGGATGAAATAGGTTTGCTGGCAAACAAGAGTAGAATCAGGGTGATCGGTTCCAACGCATTCGGTCCATCTAAATGCCTCCTTACCCCGGAATTCCTTGCTACTTGAGGGTAAGCCTTATAAGTCAAAGTGGCGAGATATGCCACCCTCCTTGCTGATGGAATCGGAGAAAGTAATCGGCTTTTCCAAGATCGTGGACCTAGGCAACCGATGCAAATTTTCCCAACATGCTGGAGTACCTGGCGGTGGACCTGGAGACCAGGGTGATCCTGATGTATCTCGAGGGGATAGATGATGCCCGCAGGCTTATCGAGATTGCTCGGTGAGTGGCGCCCCAAAAGCCCATAGTAGCCTTCAAGTCAGGAAAGATGACCACTGCGGACAGAGCGGCTTATTCTCATACCGGTTCCCTGGCGGGAAAGCATAAGGTCTATCTCGCCGCTTTCAGGCAGGCCGGGATCCTGTTGGCAAGCGATTTCGAGGAATTGCTGGATATCTGACCCGAACGTTGATGCCCTCTTGTTTCTCTCTGCCTATGCCTCAGCCAACGAGCCCGTAATTAGAGCGCTCGCTGCAGTGCTGAGGGAGGAGATCGAGGCTCGCCGGAAGCCGATCCTCACCTGCTTCCCGACACCACTGCGAATCTGGGAGGAAAGGGTCGAGCTGGAGAAGAGCGGCATTCCGGTTTATGCTACGCCGGAGAGGGCGGCTAGATCTCTGGCAGGTTTGGTCTGCTACGGAGATATCCCGGCTTTGGCGCTATTCACGAAAACTTGAACCTCCCATATTTTTCCACCATTTTTTGGTCAATGGAAGGTCCCGTCTTGTGGATCACCTCCACTAAGTCTCTCATTTCCACATCCCTTGCAATGCCGGTCTGGATATTCTCTCTAAAGGGGATCAGCGAGGCTTTAAGGCAGATCTGCCTTATGTCCGCGCCGCTATGACCCTCGGTCATCTGTGCCAGGTTGTCGAAATCAATATCCTCTGCCAGCGGCTTTCCCTGGAGATTCAATTCAAAAATCTTTTTCCTCGCCTGAGAATCAGGGAGAGGAACATAGATAGTCTCGTCAAATCTTCCCGGTCTAAGGGCAGCATGGTCAATGCTCCATGGCTCGTTGGTTGCCCCGATGAAGAGGAGGTTCTCATTTTTCGACTCCATCCCCTCCATCTCCGCCAAAATCTGAGGAACAACCCGTTGCATCACCGTAGACCCGGAATCCTTCCTCTTTGGAATCAGTGCTTCAACCTCGTCAATAAAAATCACCGCTCTCTTCTGATTCCTCGCCGAAGAAAACAGCTTCGCTATATTCTGCTCACTCTCCCCGACCCACTTGCTCATAATTTCGCTCGGCTTTATGCTGAAGAATACCGCATCCACTTCATTGGCAACCGCCTTTGCGATGTAAGTCTTGCCTGTGCCAGGGGGACCGTAGAGCAAGATTCCTCCCCCGGATCTGATCCCAAACCTCTTCGCCTCTTCAGGATATAGAAAAGGATAGATTATCTTGTTCTTGATCTCCTCTTTGATATTCTCCAGTCCTGCCACGTCGTCGAAGGTTACGGCAGGTCGTTCCTGCAAGATGAATTCTGCACCTTTTCCCCTTCCCGCAGCAGCCTCCTTTTCCTTAAGAGTGATAGACTTTGCCTTCTCCAGGAGTTTCTGGGCGTTTTCAACCCTTATCAGCTTCACCCTCCCCTGCGATTCGGAAGACGCATTAAAGAGTTGTCTGCTCGCCTGCAGGTAATAGTCTCTGGCTTTTCGCAACTCGCTTTGCGCTTCCGCCTTCATTGCCTCGGCGATATATTCTTCGGCTTTTTGAAGAAATACGTCAATGCTCATCGCCTACCCCTTCCGCATCATGTCCTCGACTTCCTTGATGCCCCTGGAAATCCTCTCATCCAGGCCCTTTTCCTCAGTCTCTGCCTCCCCTTCCATTGTTTTTACAATTTCGTTGATGTCTCTATCAGAGAAACCTTCGGCACTCAAGATACCCTCGCTGGCCATGTCTAAAGTAGTGGACAACGCCTCGTCGATGCCCTCTGCCTGTGCCATCGCCTTCTCAAATTCCACCTGCATGCCGGCGATCTTTTCTACATCTGGGCCTTCGGTAATGGACTCGCTTATGTCCTTAGCAAAGGTTACAAAATCCCCGGAGATCTTGACCATCTCCCGTTGAAGTCTGGCCTCGTCCATCAGCAGGAGCATCCGCTGTCCCTTTCTTATCCGTTCCTGCAAGACCAGATATTTGGCAGCCTGCCTCTTCAAAAACTTCTCTTCATTTAGTCTAGCCGCCTGCCTTCCCTGATCGTATATCGTCTTTTGCAGGTCCATCAGCTTCGAGATGTAGCCTTTAACCCTTGCTTTCGCCTTCCTGTACCTTATCTCCCTCTCGATCTCCTTCTCTTCCCTTGATTTTCCCTTCAACTTTTTCAATATGCCCATTCTTTCACTCCTTTGACGGGTTTACGGTTCACGGTTCTGCATAGTCTAGAGTCTAGAGTCTAGAGTCCCCCGCTCCACCCCTACCTTCAACCTTCAGCCTTCAGCCTATCCACCTGAGTAGCTAGGATTACAGTTATATTGTCCCTTCCGTCGGTCTCTTTCGCAGAGTTTATGAGCTTCTCGCAGGCTTCATCGAGGTCTTTTGAACTTATTATGATCCGTCTTATTTCTTCACCCCGTAAGGAATCTGTCAATCCATCAGAGCACAACAACAGATATTGACCACAAATCCGGATCTCGTAGAGGTCAGGTTTTATATCGGCATCCGTTCCCATCACCCTGGTAATGATATTCTTTTCCGGATGATCAAAGGCCTCCTCTTCTGAGATAATACCTCTATCCACCAGTTCTTGAACGAAGGAATGGTCCTTGGTCTGCTGCTTTATCTCCTCTCCTATCAGATAAGCCCTGCTGTCGCCTATATTTGCGATCACACATCTTTCTTCTTCAATCAAGGCAGCCACCAGCGTTGTGCCCATATTACTATAGTCTGGATTTTCCCGGGCTAAACTGTATATCTCCCTATTTGTCTTCTCAAAAGCCTGCTGAAGCAGCATCCTGAAGTCAGTAATCCCCTCGCTAAATCCTTTGTTCACCGCCTCTTCCAGCTCTATCACTGCCAGCCCACTGGCAATCTCGCCGGCGCTGTGCCCGCCCAGACCGTTGGCAACGGCAAGGAGGTAAATGTCGCCGAAGCGCGTTACCGCAAGGCTATCCTCGTTATTTGCTCTCTTCCCGCTGTCAGTAAGAGATGCTATCTTCATCCTTCTGTCCTCGCTTTGCGGATAATTCTATCCATATCGTTTAATCTACGGGGTTCTAATGTTGGATCACGATGCTTAATGCAATGATTAAGGACACCGATTTGCTGGTCGATCAAATCCTGTGTCTCACTGGATTTCACCTGGGTTTTTAAGGAATTCAGGTAATCGATACATTTGTTCAGCGCACTCAAGCGCGTCTCACGATGTTCCGAGCTGCTATATGCCTGTCGTAAGAGCATATCCGACATCTCGCAATAGAGCGTTATTCTCTCCAGTCGTTCTATGGTTATCTTCACCTTTTGTTTGTGTTCTATTTCCAGAACGTCTGCCAAGTGATTATGGAGCTCTTCTATGCTCTGGTAGCGCCTCTCCTTTTCCTTCTCCAGACAGCGCATGATTACAGGTTCGACGAATTTAGCTTCCTGGTTAATGCTTGAGGGTAAGGGAGGATCGTGCTTCTTTATTTTCTCCATTATGGCAGATTCATCGGCGGCTTCAAAGGGAGGCTTGCCGGTTACCAGCTCATAGAATATCTGACCGAGCTGGAATATGTCGGTTCTTCCATCTACCTTCCCTCCGCTTATCTGCTCCGGCGTGGCATAGAGGGTAGTGTATCCTCTGGCTTGATCATCTGACTGCTTTGAAGCCCGTATCATCTTTGCCAGCCCCCAATCCACGATTTTCGGCTCCTTATTACCATCAAGCATGATATTGCCAGGCTTCAGGTCGAGGTGAAATACAGGTCGCGGTCTTCCATGAGCATATCTTAAGCCATCTGCTATCTTGAAGATCAGATGACCCGCTTTTCTCGGATCAAGCGGTATCAAATCCTCAATCGAGCCAGCCAGAAGCTCCATCTCGATATATGGCCTGGGATAAGAGCTATAGTCGTATATCGTGGCTATGTTCTTGTGATCGAGTTCCTTCCAGATTTGTATTTCGTCTATAAAGCTCTTGGCGGTCTTTTTATCATGGTACCTGGCGATCTTTATGGCCACCATGGCACTGTCCTTCTTCCGCTGTGCGCGGTACACCCAGGAACTTCCACCCTCGCCGACGTATTTAGGTTGATGATAGTATTCATGGAGCTCCTCCGGAAAGGCGAACATCGGTTGGCCTTTTCTTATGCCAGGTCCAACTGCGGGTTCCAATGTTATATCCTCAACCTTTATTGGCTTTCGTACCTCGTCGCCTTTTGCGACAGCGCTCCTTGCGCGGACCAGAGTATCGGTGCACAACCTTATATTTGCTGTGCAGGCATCAGTTGACTTTTCGATCCTTGTCTTTTCCTCTTCCAGACCGTGTTCGGCAGCAAGCTCACGAATGCCGTCGAAGTGTGTCTGAGCATTCCTGTATTGGTCTCTTGCTTTGAGGTATTCTCCCTTGTTGAACCACTTCTCGGCATCCTCGATTAGCCCGTTCCCGATTTCAATCTTTCCCTCCACCAAGCCTCTGTATGCCGTTGTTTTCAATTGGTTGTAGGTTGCGTTATCCGAGGAGAACGATTCCAGGTACTTTATCACTTCTGAGAAGGCATTCTCCTTTTCCTTGCCTTTTTCCTTATTGGCCTGCTCGATTAACTTATCTCCCTTGTGCAGGAGGCATGCCTCGATGCTAACCTCCATGTTTGCTACTGCTCGATTGATCGTTGGCTCGTCCTCAAACCCGAATTTGCCTGCAACCCCAGCGCCTTTTGCATACGTCTCTCTCGCTGACCGGAATCCTTCTCTGGCAGCATCGAAATCTCCTGCCTCAAACATTCTTTTCGCCTCGTTCACGGTCTTGTTTGCCTCATCAACGAGTGCAGCCATCTCTTTCCGGGCTCTGTTTACCGCAGCAGTCTTTATATCTTTCTCGATGCTTCCCATAGAGGGTTTAAGAGCCTCAACTATCTCCCCCTCGTTCCTTTCGCTCGCCAACTGCACCACACGGGTGTATTCTTCGAGAGCCCTTTCCCAGAGCGTTATGGCTTCTGAGTAATCTTCTCTCTGGTATGCCTCGCTGCCATCGTCGGCTATCTTTTTCGCTCTATCCAGAAGATATTCGGTAGTGGGTCTAGCGGCCAGTTGGGCCTTCTTGGTCAGCTCCAGCGCTCTTGCGAACTCCTTCTTCTTCACCGATTCCGCCGCTTCCTTGAGGAGGCTCCTTGCCTCATCCAGGTTGGCGCCTATATGGTGCTGATTTATCAGACCTCTAGCAACCTCCACTTCCTTGTGCAGCCCTTCGAGTTCTTTCACAATACTGCCCATCAATTCTACCTCCTGCCTTGATTTACAACCTCATCTATCATCTCAAGAATCGCTCTCTTTTTCCTTTCAATCTCCTCCCTCTCGGCCTTCTTCTTTCGCCCGTAGGAAAAAATGCCTATTGACAGGATCACGGCAAAAGCAAGTGTCCCCACGTAGATGTGATTGTTATTGATCGTCGGTGCAAAGTCTCTATAGTTGACCACGCCGTCTTGATCCAGGTCCATGGCAAGAGACTTTGCCCTTGTTGCCATCTCAAATGCCGTTTTATAATCTGCATCCTCAAATGCCTCCTCACTACCTGAAAGCAAAGCCTCGGCCATGGCTACATTGAATCCTCGTAGCTCTGCTACTCTAATTGCCTCCCTTGCCTGGTCGATCCCTTCAATGGCCAGTTCACCGTCTCTTTTAATCGTTTCTGCCGTAGTCTTTGCCTGCTCAGCAAGGGTTTTGGCGCGTCCAAAATGCCCTCCTGCAAGCGCCCTCTCGGCCTGCCGAAGAAGACCCTCAGCCTCTGTCATATCGAGCCCTTCGGCTCTCCCCCTTTGAATCGCTTTGGCGATCTCTTCAATGATAGCGGCAATTAGTGCTTCTTCCGATTCAACCTTTATCAGCCAGAGATCACTCTCACCTGCGCCAAAAGACATTGTCCAACCGGTTACGATAAATCCGCCGTCATCGGTCTGCTGGACTGAGAGGCCCGAATCACTTTTTGCGCCACCGAATGTGCGGCTCCACTCCTTATTCCCCGCAGAATCGGTCTTTATCAGCCAGAGATCCGACTCACCTGCGCCGAAAGACCCTGTCGTTCCGGTTACGATAAACCCGCCGTCAACCGTCTGCTGGACTGAGCAGCCCCAATCCCTGGCTGTGCCACCGAACGTGCGGCTCCACTGCTTATTACCCGCAGGATCGGTCTTTATCAGCCAGAGATCCGACTCACCTGCGCCAAAAGAGCGTGTCCAACCGGTTATGATAAATCCGCCGTCAGTTGTCTGCTGGACTGAGAGGCCCCGATCAGATTCTGCGCCACCAAATGTGCGGCTCCACTCCTTTGCCGGCGCTCGCTCTGTGGTCTCGTCAGCCACGGCCACGCCTACGAGAGGGAAAGGGAACGCCGTTACCAGCGCGGCAACCATAAGCACCACTGCCACCCCAAACAGGATTGGTGTCAGACTTTTCATGATCAAAACCTCCCTGAAGATTCTTAGCGCCTCCCCCTACTCATTTCCCCATTTCCCTCTCAATCCCTCTCTCCCAAATGTGCTTTGCCTCTTCAATGCTTTCATCACTGATTTTAACACTCTTCCAGATTCCTCGAAGAGAGATCACCTCCCCCTCTGGTGGAGTTTTCTGGGGCTCCCCATGAAGGATTTGCATTCTTACTCGCTCGTTCTCTCTTAAGCCAACTTTGTCCAGAAGTTTGATCACCCCTTTTTGATAGATGCCCTCTATGACCTCGGCCATTTTCGTTACCTCCGCTAGTTTTTGCCCACACTACCCCCTGCCCTCATTTACAACCTCATCTATCATCTCAAGAATCGCTCTCTCTTTCCTTTCAATCTCCTCCTTCTCGGCCTTCTTCCGTCGGCGGCGAAAAGAAACGCCTGCTGATGCAGAGATAAGGCCCAGGACAAGAAGAAATGCTCCCATGTAGATATGATTGTTGTTGATCGTCGGTGCAAAGTCTTCATGGTTGACCACGCCGTCCCGATCCACATCTAAGGCAAGCGATTTTGCGGTTGCGGCCAGTTCTACCGCTCTTTCATACTCTCTATCATCAAATGCGCTCTCAGCCTGAGAAAGCGAGCTTTCGGCCTCCACAACATCGAAACCTTTTGCCCTTTCCTGAGAGATTACCTGCCTTGCTTCTTCGATAGAGCTTCTTGCCAGTCTCAGTTCTCTGGTAATTTCTTCCGCTTTTGCCTTTGCCTGCCGGGCAAGGCTTATGGCTCCTCCAAAATCCCCTCCTGCAAGTGTCTCCTCAGCCTGCGAAAGTACACCCTCCGCCTCGGTCATATCGAGTCGTTTGTCTATCCCCTCCTCGATTGCATCCCTGGCCTGGTTGATCGCATCAAGCGCTGCCTGAGCTTCCCCTTTTACCTCTCGTGCGGTAACCTCTGCCTGCTGGGCAAGGCTCATGGCTTCTCCATAATCCCCTCCTGCAAGCGCCCTCTCGGCCTGCCGCAGGAGATCCTCAGCCTCAGCCATATCGAGCCCTTCGGCTCTGCCTGTTGTTATTGCCTCCTTTGCTTGCTCGATCTGCTCCAGTGCCGCTGCCCTTCTAATCCCTTCTACCTTAGCCTCTGCCTGCTGGGCAAGGCTTATGGCTTGTTCAAAATCCCCTCCTGCAAGTGCCCGCTCGGCCTGCCGAAGGAGACGCTCGGCGTCTGTCATATCAAGCCCTTCGGCTGTTCTGGCTTCGATTACTTCTCTTGCTTTGTCGATCTCTTCAATCGCTGCTTCAGCATCCTCTTTAATGCCTTCTGCTTTAGTCTTTGCCTGCTCAGCAAGGCTTACGGCTCTTTCAAAATCGTCTGCTGCAAGCGCCCTCTCGGCCTGCCGGAGGATATCCTCAGCTTCAGCCATGTTGAGCCCTTCGGCTCTCCCGGCTTCGATTGCCTCCCTTGCCTGGGCGATGGCATTGATGGCAAATTGAGGCATGGGGATTTCAACAAGGTTATGGTGGATGATCTGCGCGGCATGCTGGACTATTATCCGCGGCCGCACCCTATCGGCGAGGATAGAAACCTCGCCCGGGACTTGAATAAGGTTATGGTGGATGATCTGCGCGGCATGCTGGATTATAATGCGGGGCATCACCTCACCTGCGAGGCTCACCAGGGTCTCCGCAGGCTCCACAAGGTCAAATTCTTGCACGCTGTCGGCGTCTTCCACGACAATCTCAGGGCCGCTTGCGGCATGCACCCTGGAATTTACCGCCAGATATGCCGATACGGCCAGCACCAACGCGGCCAGAATCAAGACCATCAGGGGGATTCTCCCCCTGAAACCCCCTGAAGAGCGGTCATCCTTAGGATTTTTAAAGGAGCTTCGCTCCTTTATTCTCCAGGGCGGTTTACACTGGTTTATCCTTATCCTGAACAAAGGTTCACCTCCCGTCGCGAGCGCATGCCCGAGATGGCAATCATGCCTTGTCCATCAGTCTAAAGGGTGGAGCAAAGACCAGGTTCATCCCTCTCGGTAGACAAGGACGATAGCAAATGATCCTGCCCACACCCTCGCGATTTGGTGGAACACATCTGGCCTTAGCTGAGCCGGTGAGAGTGTTCCATGTGAGTCTGCTCCCGCAACTCGCTCTCCATCAATATTAAGGGGGGGGGGTCGGTCATGAACGACCTCTCAAAGACGGTTAAGGCCCCGGGTATCTTGAGGTTAAAGCTGTCATGGTCAACAATGATCATCATCCTATCAGCATCGGGGTGTCTGAAGTCGTAGTGTTTTACCTCGGCAATACCCACTCCAGCAGCCGTGGTTACCTGCATCAGTACTCTCTCCAGCCTTGTGCTGCCCAAATCCCCCAGGTCAATTATCCTGGCTACCGGATGCTCGCGGCCATAAAAGGCCACTATCCAACCATTCCGGTGGAGAAAGACATGTGCATCCCACTCTTCGTCGTGCCCAGGCACTCCGACTGAGCCGATAATGTATTCATCCGTCTCGCGCTCTATCGTTCTGAATGCCCCCCTTGCCCTCACCAGATCAATCTCCCGGCCCACATTGGTAAAGGCCGAGATTCCCGCCTGCTCCTCAAGGAAATTGGCCCCCGCTGTTCCGGCGGCAAACGCCGGCCGCGCCAGGGTGATCAGTCCGGATATTCCGGCCGCCGCGCGGGGAGTCTCGCCGCCCCCCGCCCCGGAACCCGGTGGGATAAAGACCGGAACCGCGGCAACGATCACCGCCAGGACTACCAAAGCCCCACCAATCCTCCAGATATGCTTCCTCATGGTTTACCTCCCTAAAATAGAGATTTTGCTTGGTCTGATCAGACATGCTTTTACACGATGCCCCTCCTCGTATCCATCGCCGTCAGGCAGCTCGTCTTTTTATGAGTAAGACGATCAGTCCTAGCGCTGCAATTCCGGCTGCGATCCACGGGTTCGCCTGAACAAGCTGAATAAGCTGAGCAAGTAGTCTTTCACCAATGCGAAGTAGTCTTTCGCCAATATCAAGTAGTCTTTCACCAATGTCTGGTGCCTGGGGCAAGACCACCTCGACTATTGTTGAGAAACTATTTATCACCCCATCGTTATCTGCTATCGTCAGTGTTACCATATAGTCTCCAGCAACTGAAAAGCTATGCTCGATTACCCTACCAGTTCCAGTGGTTCCATCCCCAAAGTCCCATTCATAGGATATTATCTCGCCATCAGGGTCAGACGAACCAGACGCATCGAAGGTGATGGGCTGATCTACAATCATCTCCTCCGGGGAGTATGCAAAAGATGCGATTGGTTGTTGAAGCATTCTCTGTTCCTCAAATACCCCGTCGCCATCAGCATCCGTCTTCATGGTAACCCCTGCCTGGACGGGAACTTCTGTATCAATAACAAATCGGTGTGTTGTAGTCTCTGTCGTGGGGACATCAGTAATAGCAAAACTCTCAATTTGTCCTTCCACGCTAGAAATCGTTGTTAATCGATATGTTGCCTCCTCTATACCTGCAACCTCTAAGTAATAGATGCCAGTTGGAGCAAATATAGTAACAATCTTATTTTCCGTATCATACATTGAATATGGAATTTCTTCTTTTACTACTCCATCTACTAAACCAGTAACTCGTCCCTGAGAATCGTAAACCCGTAACTCTCCAGGACTGGCAAATGCTACAACTCTGAGGTCAGCAGGCAATATATTCAGAAATTCTCTTCTGATAAAATGTGCTGCGATATTCTTGTGAGAATCCATCCTGATAGTGGTAACGGGTGCATGTACATCTGCAATAGTCCCAACATCTCCTTTCCAACCAACAAACTTCCAACCTGGAGCAGGATATGCCCTAATTTCTACTTGTTTTAGTTCTCCTCTAGGAAAAATAGTATCTCCAGGTTTATTAACTGTCCCCTCGCCAATAATATCCATTGAAAGTGTTACATCTTCGGAAATGAAGGTAACCAATGCAAACCCTATTATTGGATTCCCCCTCCAAAAATCTTGATATACACCTATTCCAAGACTTACAAGAGTATTTCCTGCAGCTCTAATAAGATTAATAGGAGCAAGGAGACGGTCTATAACCCACCCTTTACCATACTCCCTAACTGTATCAGATTTTGCAATATCAAGTAAAAGTGGTGGTAAAGAATTAAGTACGACTTCACGCCCTTCAGGACAGAATACAATAGTTCTAGGAGTTAACACAAGCTGCCCCATCTGTAATAATGTTCTAGATTGAATATATTCTACAACTTCTTTTAAATGCTCATGATCCTCAAATTCTATATAAAGTTGTAATGCAAACTTAGGTTCAGCCGGAACTCCAAATACTCCTAATGCTGCTGATAATAATTCCATTGCTATTGCAACGTGCACTATCGCCATTTCAACTTCCAATATATCTCCAGGTAGAAGAGTATTAAGCTTCACCGTGTATGTTACGCTTCCCTTAGGAGGGACTAGTCTAAAATAATTACCAAAACTTTCTTTCTGAAGATGTTCCATAAAGCCATCTATACTTTCTAAAGTTACATCTTCCCTAATAAACCGAGGTTTAAATTCAACCCACATATCTAAAGAGTTGTGTACAGTTAGCTCAACAATGCGCTTCTCCTCATCGACATATATAGGAGCAGATCCCCTTATACGCCAATCATCACCGCTAATTTTAAAAAACGCTGTTTTATATGGTAGTGCCGGCGGGGTGACTTCTAGTGCCTCGGTGAAGGTCCTTGAAGCCAGGTGCCGATCCCCAGCATCTATCCTGCCGTTGTTGTTGACATCCTCCACCAGAGAGACGAGCAGGTTATACCTGCCTGGGGGTGCATCTGTCGGCATTACAAACGAACGCTGGACGGTGCTGGAACCTGAAACGATGGCGACCTGGCGATCATTGGCCGGATCGCTCAGAGGCGATCTCCCGGGCAACTGGATGCTGGCCCCCAACAGAACCGTCCTTGTGGGCCCTGGATTTGCCACGTTGTATGTAATGGTGATCGTCTCTCCGGCCGCAGCGGTGCTGGGTGACGGGTGAGCAGATGTGATTGTTGGGTCTGGTGGTGGCGCCGGCGGGGTGACTTGTAGTGCCCCGGTGAAGGTCCTTGAAGCCAGGTGCCGATCCCCGGCATCTATCCTGCCGTTGTTGTTGACATCCTCCACCAGAGAGACGAGCAGGTTATACCTGCCTGGGGGTGCATCTGTCGGCATTACAAACGAACGCTGGACGGTGCTGGAACCTGAAACGATGGCGACCTGGCGATCATTGGCCGGATCGCTCAGAGGCGATCTCCCGGGCAACTGGATGCTGGCCCCCAACAGAACCGTCCTTGTGGGCCCTGGATTTGCCACGTTGTATGCAATGGTGATCGTCTCTCCGGCCGTAGCCGTGCTGGGTGACGGGTGAGCAGATGTGATTGTTGGGGCTGGTGGTGGTGCCGCCAGTAGACGAAGCCTGCTGGGCGTGGAGCTGCCAATGTTGTTATTCTCATTCGATTCGGTGACTTGTTTAAAGCCATCAACAAAGACTGTCACATAGTAATCCCCCGGGGCAGGAACTGCTGATGGGATGGCGTTAGTGGTGATAGTGAGCGTTCTAGAGGCACCAGGACCGAGCGAGGCTACAGGGAAATTGCCCAAACCGTGGCGAGTTCCCCATCGACGGGTGGATAGAGAAACACGGAGGTGGAATGAGCCCGAGGCGGCATCACCCCGGTTTTTCACTGTAAAAGCAACCGAAATTTCATCGCCGTGAGCTACCTCAGCAGGGTCGAAGGTGACGCGGGTCGTCACAGTAAGATCAGGGAGTCCAGCGCTGGCTATCGCGGTGGGTACTGTCAAAGCGCTCGCGCTGAACAGCAGCAGGGTGGTCATAAGGATGGCGAAAATGCTGAGAGTAGTTCTCTTTTGCATGATTTCCTCCTTAATATTCTAGCACCTCTTGCAGGTCTGCTCCCACTGAATTTTCAATTCTTTTGCAAGGTAAGCGTTCAGCCAGCCTTTCCCCATTTATCCCTCCTTTGACCTTCACCCTTCAGCCTACCTTATATTCCCTGGCAGCCTCTATCAACTCCCTGAACATCTCACCCTCTCCCGTTCCGCTTAATTCTTTGACTGCTTTTGGATACCAAGAAGCAAGCACAGTCTTCTTCCCTTTCAACACCTGGTCGAAGTCTTCCATCGTTATCTCTCTCCTGGGGGTCATCTCTTTGATCCTCTCCCCCAGGGGAATCATTGCCGCCTTCTCACAGATATCTGCGATCTCAGCGCTGGCATATCCCTCGGTGATCTCTGCCAGTCTCTGCAGACTGACTGATCTGGAGACAGGCTTATTCTTCAGATTTATCTCCAGGATTTTTTTGCGAGCCTCAATATCGGGATGGGGGAGGAAAACCGTTGTATCGAACCTCCCTGACCTTCTCAAAGCAACATCAACAGCCCAGGGGCGATTGGTAGCTGCAAGAACAAGATAGCGTTTAGTTGTGCCTTTCGCTTCCAGACCATCCATCTGTGATAACAGCTCGCTTACCAGGCTTCTCTCGTGCCCCTCCATTGACCCGGAGCGCTCCCCTGCCAGGGAGTCGAACTCATCGAAGAATAACATTGCCTTTTCATAGCTTCTGGCAACGTTGAAGATTTCCTTGATGTTTTTCTCGCTTTCTCCTACGTATTTGTCCTTGATATCGCTGCCTTTTAGACTGACGAAGGCTGCATCGGATTCGGCCGCCGCCGCCGCCGCGAGCATCGTTTTTCCGCATCCCGGAGGACCGTATAAGAGAATCCCCCCACCCGGTTTAACCCCAAAGTACTCGTACTCCTCCGGGTACTTGAAGGGATAAACAATTGCCTCCTTGATGTTCTCCTTTACTCTGGCTAAACCGGCGATATCGCTGAATCTTATCTTCGGTTTTTCCGCCAGGATCAGACCTTTAACCCTCTCCCCTGTCTTTTCTTTCTCTATCCTCCCCCCGGGTGTCTTTTTAACCCCTTCCTCCGGTGGTATCATGCCATCCGTATATACTTTAACAGTCCCTTCTTTGAGCCCCTCGGCGATCTCCCTGAATTTCTTGGATCTGTCCAGCAGCTCTTTTCGCTTATCCCTCGGTGACATATCTGCAAGATGCTCCAGGAATTTAGCGCACTTTAAGTACTCCACACTGGCTTTCGCCATGCTGCCTTCATCATAGTGCCTCCTGGCCAGATTAAGGGATTTCTTATACTCGGCTTGGACCGCATCTCTCAGCTCCATACTTATTCCCTCCATAGTCGGGTTATCGGGTTCAGGGTTCACGGGTCACGGTTGATGGTTCACGGTTCATGGTTATTTGTCTAACCGTTCAATCTTGATCGCTCTAACCTTGAACCGTGAACCCCGGCAACTTTGAATCTAAGCAGCTACAGCGTCTCTAACTCTTCTTCCTCCCTCTCTCTGGCAACTCTCTCTTTTAGCAGCCTCTCAGCTATCTGCTCAGCTTCGGCTTCATTTGCCGTTTCCAAGACGTCCATGTATCTCTTTATCTCTTCGTCCTCCTTGGGTTTGGCAAGTAAGCCCAATTCTCCATCTAACATCTCAAGTAAGTTGTCCACATTCCCTTTCGCTATCTCATTCTGCAGGTTCACTTGTGCCAGAAACTTTTCCAGCTTACTCGCCGGTAGTTTGGTCAGCTTGGTCATTATGCCCTTATGTGCCAGCAACTCTTGGCTCTCCTGGGTGAAAACCAGATTGTCCACTACTCGAAGTTGGTCGTTGATGTTCTTCAGATACTTGTCGTCGAGTGCCATCTCGCGCTCCAAACGCAGCATCTGCCTTGCAGTGCTCCTTTTCTTCGCCTCGCTGCTTTCTCCCGAGCCTTGTTTTATTAGCGCCCTGAACTGCTGAGACGCCTTGTCAACCTTTGCTATCCTCAGCTTCTCTTCCCTTTCCAGCCTGATCCTTTCGGCTATCAGGTCATCCTTCTTCAGCTTCTCGAAGGGGTTTCCCTTTATTTTGTCCAGAATTCCCATTGTGTTTGCCTCCTTTTTCATTTGAGCCAGTTTGTCTTTGCTGTTTGTAGCTAGTCAGGTTGTCAGGTTCACGGTTCATGGTAGTTTGTCTAACCGTTCAATCTTGATCGGTTGATCGGTGTAACCTTGAACCTCGGAACTTTGAACCTGACTAGTCTTTGCTGCCTACATTTCATTCTTTCCTGTGACTTCTCACCTCCTTTCAGGTTGTCAGGTTCACGGTTCAATCTTGATCGGGCTAACCTTGAATCGTGAACCCCGGAACTTTGAACCTGAGTACTTAGCATTGACTTAGCATATTCTCGATGGCAATGCGCTCTTTCTCAAGGAGACCCAATGCTTCATACTCCCCAGCCCATATCATTGCCTCCTGATCGTCTCCATCAAGACCCTTCTCGAATTTCTTGAGAAATTCTTTGCTGCTCATTCCTGTACTCTGCTCAAAATCTCTCAGCTTCTTCCTTGTGGTAGAGATGCTCCTATCCAGCAAGAGCTTTTCTCTTTTAAGCGATGCTTCCAACACGCCAACCGCTGTCACAACATCTGGAACCTCAAGCTTTATCACACCCATATAATTACCTCCTACTACCCTCATTTCATCTCCACCTGGTATGTAAGGATTCCCCAAAATTCTCACCTCAAATAGCCCCGCTCGAGTCTAACCGTATCTCCAACATCCACCCCCAGTATATCTCTCACCATCCTGTTGACCTTGATCACATCTCGATCACCGTCATCCAGCGGGCGAACGGTTACAAGATGTTCCCTGCCGGAAAAGACAATTCTTGCCCGATCAATCCCTTGCAGACCCAGCCGTTCCATTATCTCTGGGTGAACCCGCACGACATTGCCGTATCTATCCTTCGGATGTGGATGGGTTACCCGCAGCAGTATCTCAACTGACTGGCTGCAAATTGTCTCCACCATATTGATTGGAATGCCGGTTTCAATTGATAATGCAAAGATCTCTTTTCTCAGTTGATCTCCCTTCACACCAGCCAACCGCTCCTGCATTTTCCTCAATTCTTCCGGTGCTATGTCAAATCTCTCCGATAGGCTCTTGCTATCTTTCCCTGTAATCTTTTCAACGCCATCAGAGGTTTGGGATATGGTTTCAAGATCAGACAGGCTGTCCAGTAATTGTTGCATATGATTTCTCAACCCGGGAAGCTCTGTTTTCGCCATCGCCACATTCAAGATATCCCTTGCTCTTGCATAATGACGCAAGGACGCATCATCATCCCCGGTATGCCGCAGAAGGTCTGCAAGCAGCATCTCCTCATAGCCACCAAGTATCGTGCTGAGTGCATCTATCCCCGTTGCGATTTCGGTCTTACCTATCTTCTCAAAGTACAACCTGCTCGCCTCAAATGATGATCTTGCCTGGCTGATCTCTGATTGTAGTAGAGATAGGTGATCATCATTGTGGCTTAACATCAGATGCATCAGTTGTGTCAGGTGGGCCCAGCCATTACAGAACCTGCTGCTTGTAAATAACCCCTCCCTTGTCTCTTCCGAATCTGCATGGAGAGCTGCTTCATAATACATCTTTGCTGCCGCAAGGAAACGGTGCTTGGCAGCACGGTAATCCCCTTCTCTGTATGATGCTGCCCCCTCCTGCTCGTTATGGATTGCCATCTCGAGCGGCCTCTTTGTCTCAACGATCTCCTTTGCAGGTGTAACTATTATGTGGCGACCGATAGGTACTCGGAGGTAATCTTCAAAAGCCAGTCCGTACCTCTCCTCCAGGTAATCTCTCATTCCCTTTGGCAACTGACCGAATACCGCATTCTTAGCGATCGGATCCATTGGGACCTGTTCACCAGTTGACTGCTGCAGCTCGATATACACGTGCTCTGGAAGGATCACAAAGATGGGTTCAAATCCGATGGAGCCGAGCATCGCGGCAAGCAGGATCGCCTGGTCATCACAATCCCCGGCGCTGACCTCCAGTGTCGCCACCGCCGGCTGGAAGTGATCACCGGGCGGATCATTGATATACTCAATGTTGTCTCGCACCCAGAGAAAGATCGCCTCAGCCACCTTATTGCGATCCGCATCACTCATCCTCTTGACATCAAGCGGCGCATCATAAATCTTCTTCACCACCTCGTATGCCGTCTTCCTTACAACAGGTTCTCGTGAGCCCCTTTTTGCCTGCTCAATCATCTCGGCTACCTTCAGTATTTTCCTTGACGGCATAAAATTGAGGGAGCCGCAAGAGGTATCACCCGGGGATACTTTCCCATCTCTCATTTCATAATCCCCCTATTTCTTGTCCACCCTCGAGCCTATTTTGTATAAGATTGCGGCGAGAACGCCGCTGGCTAAGGCGCCGCCCACGGGGCCGCCTATGGCACTACCCAACGTCAAGCCGAGAGCGGTTCCAGTGGTCATACCAGCAACCTCAAAAAAGCCGTCAAACTCCTCTGGCTCGCCTTCAACATACCTATACTCAACAGCCTTAACCCATTCTAAATGCTGATATATTATCTCGCTGTCCATCGTAAATCACCCCCTATGCGCGATCGTAGCGCCACAATTCGTGCAGAACTTCGTGCCGACAGGCAACTCCACATTACATCCGGTGCAGATAACGACCCTCTTTGTTTCCTGAGCCGGCGGTGAGGGTGTTCCACCTATTATTACCGGTTGCCCCTGTTGTCCGCCCGTTACTACGGTTGTCCCTCCTGTCTGTGCTCGCGTAGAAGCTGTGGTCCCCATCTGTTCCAGTGCCTTTGCCGCCAGGCGCTCGATTCTATCTCCGCCTTTATCTGCCATCTCCTGTATTGTCTTAAGCATCTTATCCCTATCGCCAAGGCGATCCTCGTAAATGCTCATAATCTCCTCGGCACTCTTCGACTTATATCTCTCCTTGAATGCTTCAGCTATGGCAGCGCTGTCCCTCGCTCCAAGGGCAAGTATCTGCTCGTCTGTAAGGCCGGTGGCTAACTTCATTCTTGCCAGTTCGGTGAGGTGCTCTGCCTGTTTGCTCTCCACCATAGAAATGAGAGCCTCATCCGAAGCCGCAGAACGCACCTTAAGCCGCTGTTCCTCAAGCTCGGCTTCTTTCTGCATCCGCTCAATCTCAAGTTTCTGATAGCCGGCCACATCCTCTCTTTTTGCTGCTTTCAAATCTCTCAGAGCTTTCAATCCCATATCCAGTTCTTCTCGATCTTGCTCCATCTCTAGCTCATGCGACTTTCGCCCCATCTCCAGTTCATGCAAACGCCGTTCAGCATCCATATCCAGCGCGTGTCTCTGTTCAACTCGTTTCAGCATCAAATCCCGTGCAAAGGCTCGATCCTGGCGATTCTCCTCAAATATTTGTTTGAGTTCAACCATCTCGTTCTCTTGAATGACCTTGCTCCTGTCGAGCTCGTGCAAGAACTTTTCAAGGTCTTCTGCATTCTGGAGTTCATTGATCTTATCAGCAGTGAGCCTTGCACGCATCCTCCTTGTGAGATCAAGCCGCCTATCCGCAAGAGTTTCTCGCTCTTCATCCCTGGCGTATTCACCTCGCTCTCTGCGTATGGCTTCCCAGTAGCTTTCATCATAGTCGAAATATGAAAGATACACCAGGTTAAGCCCGTTTCGACTGAGCGTTGTATCCAGGTGATGCCTGAAATCCTGCTCGATCTCCTTTTTCAATTCGAGATTGCCATACAACTCCTCGAACGAATACTGCTTGATCTTTGATTGCAGTATATTCAGCAGCTCACTCCTCAACATCGCTTCAATATCTGTTATCAGTATCTCCTCTTTGGTTTTCATGAGGTTCTGGAAGAACAGTATCGGCTCCTCGATGTTCAGAACGACTTTCCCTCTCACCCCGGCATCGAAGTTCTCTCTTGTTCTCAGACCACCGATATTGAAATTGAGTCCAACATCGGCGTCATCCACTAATATTATAGTTGCCCTCTCTGCCAGATTGAGATTCTTTATCATCGAGATAAGCCCCCCTACATTGTATCTCCCGGGCGGCAATTCCCCAAAGAACCTTCCTTCCTGCAAGACTATCGCCTTCGTTCCTGAGGTGATAGTTATGTTCTTGCTGAAGATCCCT
The DNA here is from genome assembly GCA_023271515.1 of Dehalococcoidia bacterium. Lineage (GTDB taxonomy): Bacteria > Chloroflexota > Dehalococcoidia > SZUA-161 > SpSt-899 > BS503. The sequence continues at coordinate 21,789 of JALPXQ010000008.1, forward strand.
TTGATGTCGCTGACCTCCAATCTGCGCGCAAAGTCATTGGGACCTCTTTGCCAGGTGCTTATTTTGCCGGGGTCTTCCCTCTTTTCTACGAACTGGCTGCTCGCACCACAACCGGGGCAGAACTTATATTCCGGCTCTATTGACCTGCCGCAGTTGCTGCAAACCGATTCAGAGAAGAGAGGGCTTCCACATTGCGAGCAGAATCTGCTCTTGGGATCACTCCTTACTCCACACTTGCTGCACGTTATTTTTTCAAACATTTTCTATCCTCCTTCTTCTAGGTTCTACGTTGTCTGGTCACTGCCGACCTCTGACTTCTCACCTGTCACTTCTGACCTCTGTACACGCTTACTTTAGTTTTCCCCCACAAAAGGGGCAGGCGATCCACTCCGCTTCTACCTTCTGACCGCATTGGGAGCACTTCAATTCAAGTTCGGTCCCGCAGAACGGACACATGCGCCACCCTTCTTGTAGTTTATTGTTGCATTTTGCACACCTCCTTTCAACATCACTAGCATCTGCCCCACCACCTATCTCACTGCGCTGAACTATACTATCGCTCACCTCAATGCTTCTACCCTTCGTTGATGAGTCACCTGTCTTGCCAGTTTCCGCTGCGCCAACTGTGCTTCTTTGAATTACGCTATCTTTGATCTGCGTTGCTCCAGAAGATACAACTTCGCCGATTGACCCTATATCAACCTTTGTTACCGTTTTATCGGCCTCCATTACCTGAACTAAAAAATCCTTTTCGGCATGGTATTTTACTCCATTTACATCAATGCAGACCACATCCAAATTCAGGCTTACAAAACCACTTTCTCGTGTTCTTAGAACCGGCTGGATAACCACACTCTGGTTCGGCCTCAGGAACTCGGTGCAGACCAGTGTCTTATCCAGTTCAAACTTTGAATTCTCTTTCAATGAGACGGTTATGCTTGCGATGTTTTCTTTGCTTATATTTTTGAAAATACAATCCAACGGCTTCCACTGCTCCTGTATCATTTCTTGTGCCTTCAGCTGGATACTCAGCGGACTGACATACACCTCCATCTCGTTCGAAAGCAGATCATCGAGTGAAAACTTGTTCTCGATCTCGCAGACTGCTCGTGTTGAAAAATGGCCGCCGGTATTGGCCCGGATTCGGTATTGATATTCTTTCTCTTCGCCCGGAGCTAGTTGGCATACCATATCAGGCATGTCCCCAATCAACTCGAATTGTGGAGGGATTTCATCTGTGACAATGCAGTCTAACAGACCTGCTCGGCGCCGGCTTTGAAGTTTTATCGTTATAGTTATTGCCTCTCCGATTTCAATATATTTGTTTGAGCACACCTTGGAAAATGAAAGAATAGAGTCATCTCCCGATATCTTTGCGATCCCCTTTTGAATACCACTCACAACTGCGTCAACTTTTGCTTTTTGGGTTGCGTCCTGAATCTTCTCTTTTATTCCGCTTGCATCTATTCTATCCTTCACTATCCTGGAGAAGTCTTTAATGTCCTTCATTATCTCTCCACCTCCATCATACCTTTAATGATTGCGAATTCCTTCTCCGAGATCCTTTCTCTAATTCTCAGTGTGTCGGCCCCATTGGCGATAACAGAACGCTTGCGCGAAGAAGAACCAAGAATAGAATTACTGGATATGTGTCCCAGAAGCGCTAATTCAAGTTCCCGATCACTCATCAACCTGTTTGTCAGATTCTCCGTGAATAGAGCATCAAGCCCTTCCCGATGATCCCCCCCGCTGAATTTTGCAAGCAAGGATGAAGCAAGTGATTTCGACTCCTCTGTGACAGAGTTTGGTGGAAATATCATGAATCTCTGCGTTCCTGCTTTTTCATCCTTGAAAAGAGCAACGAAAGCTGGAATATATACCAAAAAGGAGCCCTGAGCATCTTCGGCCACGCCGGGTAAGGGCAGGCTGATACTTAATTCATTTATCCTGTCAGTCAGTGCGTTCTTTGCATTTATGATGTATGCCTCTTTAGCAGCCATGAATCTCTCGAGCAGACGCTCGACACTTTGCATCTTCTCCTTGAATTCATACCTGATGCTCTCTGTCTCATTGTCGAAATTCTCCACTTGCTCATCCAGAGCCAGCAGTTGATTATGTAGTTCTGTTCTACGGTTTGCGGCTCTCTCTTTGATTTCTCTGATAGCCTTGTCTATATCCACCAACTGATTCTTACATTCGGTGATAGAGTCTTTAAGCCGTTCCACTTCACCGGAAGTGCTGGAGAGTTGTTTATTTAGCTGCTGAATCTTGTGTTCTACGGTCTTCCGGCGACCCATACGATCAGAGAGCAAATTCTCCTCATCTTCGTCGTTATCCCTTTTCAATTGCTTTATCTCGGCCGCCTTTATCTTAAACGCATCTATCATCTCTCTCCGTTTCTTGTTCCTCATCACCATCGTCTTTTCACATTCTTCGGAGAGATTTGCTATCAATAACTGGCTTCTTTGTGTTATTAGTTCCTGAATATCATCCAGGTGAGATGGCAAACTGGACAATTTGTCCTCCTCGCACTCCAGCATCTGATGAATCTCTTCAACCTCCTTATTTTGCTCGAAGCTATCGGTGTCGAATAAGAAAACATCTGTGCTTTCCGTTTCAAAGACGGAGCCCAAAAGCTCCCTTAAATCGTCCAGAGCTTGTTTGCCAGGCAGCGACTCGAATGCTCGTGTATGCTCTTTAACCTCTGCAATCGATGCGACCAGTGTGGAAAGTCCCCTTATGAACTCATCATAGTCGGTCTCTGCTCGAGCGAATGTTTTCTCCAGAGATTCTAGATCGTGCACCACAATCTCCGGGAAGGATAAGATCTTCTTTTGTGCCAAAGCCTCATGCAAGATCACTATACCCCGTCCCCGGCGAGCATAAAAAGATATAAGAACGGGGATAGCCAACTCTGCTATCCCCCTCACAATCTCCGCCGACTTCTTAAAGAGCCCACCACCCTTTTTGCTCCGGTGCACATTCAGCACCAACCTGGGCAGATATTCCGCTTCCGGCATCCTGCTTCCACTTGATATTGCAAAGTGAACTGACTTCATGTTTCCCCCTCTTATCAGGTTCAAGGCTCAGGGGTTCACGGTTCAAGGGTTCCCCTGAGGGATCACCCTGAAGGGTTAGACCGCTCAAGATTCGTAGAGCTTTCTCCTCTCATCCTCCCCACCTTATGCACCAGGATGTCGGCCTGGTTCACGAGTTCAGCCGGAATAGGCGTCTTTTTCTTCACTCTCCGCTTTATCTGTTCTCTTAAGGTGTATCAAGCTGTTGTGCCACGATTGTTCATTTCATCAGCACCCGCTTTGTAAGGGTTTCTATCTCTCTAATATGCTCTTCTTCGCCTGGTTCAATGCCCTTTTTCTGCCGGTGGTATATTCCTTGGATTACATTCTCGATCTGTGCCTTGTCTTCCTCTTTTGCGTAGCCTTTCAGAGCCGAGAGATTCTTCAACATCTCAGTGTAATCGCCATATTTCGCAGCAAGCAGAACCAGGTCAGCACAGAAGAGCCTTGATTTTGTGAGATCGCCACTTGAGGAGCTTTTTTTCAGTGATTCGGTCAGTTGGACTTTCAAATACCCGGCAAGTGCTCTCTGGAGCTCGGCAGCGCTTTGATAGCGATCCTCTTTCCTCTTCTGGAGGCACTTCATAATAATCGGCTCAACATCTTTTGCCCGCGGGTTTATCTCGGAAGGCAGATCAGGCTCCTCGCCTACTATTGCACTGCTGATCTCCATAATAGAATCGCCCTCAAATGGCAGCCTGCCGGTTACAAGCTCATAGAAGATCACTCCCACTTGATAGTTATCAGTCCTTGGGTCAGGTCGGCCGAACTGCTTCGGGGCAACCTGTTCCGGGGTTGCATACAGGGGTGAAAAGCCTGTTATGCTCGATGATTTGCTCTCTGCCACTACTTTGCTGAGTCCCCAGTCTGAGATTTTGGGGGTTAAATCCCCGGTGAGCAAGACGTTCTGCGGCTTTAAGTCTCGATGGATAACCCCTTTATCGTGCGCATATTTCAACCCCGAGAGGATTTCAAAGATGATCCTGGCTGCCTCTTCGGCCTCCACCGGCTTGCTCAATGCTTCAAGGTTCCCCTTGTCTGCATACTCCATCTCGAAATATGGGATAGGCATTATGTTTACATCGTACAGTTGGATGATGTTCTCGTGCCTTAGCTCTTCCCATGCCTTGATCTCCTTGAGGAAGCTTCTGCCAGTCGCCTCGTCCAGGCTCAGGGGGACCTTCAGCGCTACGGTTCTGCCGTCGCTTACCCTCTTTGCCCGGAAAACCCTCGCAAAGCCACCCTTGCTGATGTATTTCACATCCCTGTATTTAGGCTGAAGCTCTGCCGGGAAGGTGGAGGGGGTTGTTGGACGGGGGGTAAACTCTGCCGGTCTTATCTCTTCTATAGTTTCAGCTTCCCCAACACTCAGGATGAACTCATTTGTGGTATCGTATGCCTCGCCATCCAGGTCTTCATATCTTATATCAACCTCCAGAGGAATCTCTCCCGCATTCTTTGGCATGAGCATAATACCCAATCGCTGCTCATCTCCGATATTAAGGTTCAATTCCCTCAATCCCTTGACCTCTACTTCCTTTGAGAAGCTTAAGCTTATCGCTTTTGCATGTGCAGTCCCCGTATTCTTCAGGAGTATATCTACCTTCTCCCAGTAATTTGGTCTGAAGTTATGCTTTGTCAGGTGTAATGTAATCTCAGGCCTTGCGCCCGCTTTTAATGTTTTTGATTGCTCTATGGCATTCTTTGCAATAGTGATCCCCTCTTTATAATTGCCGGCAGAAACTGCTGATCTTGCTTGGTTCAATAGCTCTTCAGCTTCTGTAACCTCGCAGCCAAGCCTCTTTGCATCCCCTATCGCCGATTCTGCGGATTTTATCTGGTTGTTTAGCTCATTGAAATCGGTCAATCTTCCTTCGATCCGTTCATTCGCTTCTTTTGCAATAGTG
>JALPXQ010000080.1 GCA_023271515.1 Dehalococcoidia bacterium
TGATGCTGGGTTATAGCTTTTTGGTCTGGCAAGAATGGCATCATTGGCATTCCGCTCCACGGGGTAGGGGACGTCCCCGCCCCGCTTTTTCCCCCTCGGCTGGACAAGAGGCGTCAGTCGTTGCCTTCTGTTCATCGTCAAGTCGTCGACGCCCTATGGGAAATGGTTATTCAAGAGCAAATTCGGAGGAGGGTGACGCAATTTCGGCCTCCCTAGCAGAAATAACAAAGTAGTATTAGGCAAGAGGAGGTACCTTGATGGTAACTGAAGAACAAATAGATGAAGTCAAAAGAAGAATTGCAGAAGATTTCAAGCCTCAAAAAATAATTCTTTTTGGTTCTTATGCTAATGGAACACCCACAGAGGATAGTGATTTGGATTTATTGATTATTAAAGATAGTGATCTCCCAACACGTATACAGAATCGTAAAGTCAGAAAGATACTAACTGGTTTGAAAATTCCGGTGGATGTGATCGTAAAAACTGCTGAAGAATTTGAAACATACAAGGATATTATTGGTACCATTATTTATCCTGCAAATAAATTTGGGAAGGTTATTTATGAATCGAGATGAAGTTATTCAGGATTTGGTTAATAAATGGATAGAGAAAGCAAATAAAGACCTTTTGAGTGCAGAAAGAGAATTGTCTTTTGAAGACCCTGTTACAGAAACAGTATGTTTTCATTCTCAGCAGGCTGTAGAGAAGTATCTGAAGGCTTTCTTAGTATACCATCAGATTTACTTTACCAAAACTCATAGGATAATAGATTTGTTAGAATTATGTGCTACTGTAGACTCTTCTTTCAAAGACGAGTTAGAAGATGCAGATAATCTTACAGATTATGCAGTAGAGGTTCGTTATCCAGATGTTTGGGTTGAACCAGGAATAGAAGAGACTGAAGAAGCTCTTGAAATAGCCGACAAAGTAAAAGAATTTGTTTTAAGCAAGATTGATTTCACCAATGACCATAAGAAGGAAGCGACCAACAGCATCTAAACTGTGTTTACGCAAGGGCTAAAGCCACATTGCTCCCTTTGGTCGCAACGTCGCAAACACGCAAGCCGTTATACGCAATAAATCTTTGAGGAAATTGCCATGAATCTCAAACATTTTACGATATTGATGTATATAATCCTCATAGCCCATCAAATAGAGGAATATATATACGAATTTTGGAAAGTATTTCCTCTCTATGACATGCCAAAAACTATATTTGTAATTTTCAATGTGATGGTGAGTTTAGGCGCTTATGGGCGCGACATCGACAAAATGTTGTCGATATGATTAAGCGGCGATATTCATAGTTTGAAAGATCTTCTGCATTTCAATTTGGATGTTATCATAATGGATGTCCATCTGAGATCGATTTCGTGGTTTGGGGCCGGCTTTGCGCTTTCCGGCATTTGCCAGCAGAGGAATCAACACCTTTTCTCTCAGAACAATAAAGGCCGTCATTGTGCGCAAACCATCAAGGGTGGCCTCGTAGGAGCGCGACTGTCGGATGCGGCAAACCAATTCCTTTCCTCGAAGTTTCTTCAGGTCATAGGAGGCTTGGCGGGCTTGATACGGAATATCTCTGTTGCCCATAATTTCCCTTACCTTTGCGGCAAGCTCCGATGCGGTGAATGCTCGTGGGTTGGCGGAAAGTGCGATAACAGCTTCCATCACCGCCCGCATTCGGGGCTGGTTAATGTCTATACCCGCGACGCGACCAGCACCAACGTTCGATGGGAGGGGCCATGTTTCCAACTTCCCAGCATCGATAAAGGAAACGTCCACGCTGCGCAGAACAGCAAGGAATCGCTCCAGTATTGCCTTCAGCGACTCTATGATCCGGGGAAACTTGCTGATATCTCTCCCACATGGCAAGTCCCTGCTGTTGTGCACAATGACCTCGATTCTCAGCACGCGTTCGCCTTTGCTATAAATCTTGACTGTCATCTTGCCAAAATGGACCTTGAAAACAGTCAGATCATAGGCAGGTCTCTCGACCACTACTTCGAAGCGAGGCCCTTTACCGTTTCGGTTTCTCTTGAAGGGACGATGCTTACGCCCAAAGATGGTTTTGATGGTTTTTATATCAAGCGGGGCCCGTGTGCGGTCAATAACACTCTGGAACACCTGATCCATGGTGTGCCCACGCGTAAAGAGGAGATTCCGGCTGTACTCTCCCTGGTAAACCGAATACGAATAGCCGAATCCACTTCTCTGCTGCTCGTCCAAGTCCAGGGCAAAGCACAAACACGTCGAGTAAATCCAACGCTCGCAGACCTCAACCAAGCGCCCTACAGAGCTTGGTGCTCTCATGGTATCTGCGATCTCGGCCAGGCCTGCGGCGTCAGATACATCCGTAAAGCAGTTCCCTTCCTTGATGAAGTCGATGTTCTGCCTCTTTGCTTGAATTGCCAGATATTCATGTCCATTCAATATGATTTGAGCGTTGAAAGGGGGATGAGGACAGAGTTTGATCGTTATATGCCCCCAGTCCGGGTCCATGATGTGAAATGAATAATGATTGACGTAGGGTTGAGGTGTTTTCCTTCGAACGTCGATTGCCCCCCTGGAGAACTGATGCACATCGAAAACCGGTGCGGATGCACGAGCGACGAGGATACAAAATAGACCTCGGAACGACGAGTCTTGGGGAATATGCTGCTCAGCGATCTCATGTTTACCGTCACCTGGCTTACAATGAATCAATGGAATCCCTTCCTTTTTGGCGTAGGGGTGAATCCGTCGACTAAACCGTCCCGCAAGACGCATGAGGTGTGTATTACCTATTCTGCCTGCAGGAGAAATCCTATCCGCAGTGTTTAGCCCTGCGCCTGGCCCAGGACTATGACCTCTCTCCGGTGGAAGCTGCCACCCTCTCTGACGAGCTCATCCGGGAGCGTTCCCAGGATAGCCCTTCTTTCCTGGCAGACGGACAACTCTGGTATACCGCTCTCAGCAAGGAGGAACCCGCCGGCAAGCCGCTTTCCAAATGCCAGAAGGTTAGAGTGCGACTTACCCTCTTCTCCCTTGATGACCTGTCTATCACTGAGCCGGAGATGCGCCGTCAACTCCTGGTGCACCGTCTCTCCTGGGAGGCCTATGAGCAAGCAGCTGTTCTCACGGTGGAGGACCTGGCCCGCCTGCTCATCACCAGTGAGAGAACTATCAGCCGTATCCTGGCTATCTATTCCAAACAAGGCGTCTTCATCCCCACCAGAGGGCGTGTGCGAGACATTGGCCCAGGGGTCTCTCACAAGTCCCAGGCAGTGCACCTCTATCTCAAGGGCTTCACCCCTACCGAGATCGCCACCCGCCTGGGACATCACCTCAACTCCGTAGAGCGCTACCTGGATGACTTCTGCCTGGTGATGATGGGGCTGGAGGAAGGCTATTTCCCAGCCCGCATCGCCCGCAATGCCAGACTCAGCCAGAAGCTGGTGGAAGAATATGCCTTTCTCTACCACCGGTATTCGTCCCACCCTGAATACGCCTCCATCATGGCCCGCCTTCGGGAGCGCCTGGCCTATCTGCTAAAAAAAGCCTCCTCGAAGGGGGAGAGATATATGGGGAGGGCTTCAGACCATGACCGACAAAACAAAGCGCCTCCTTTCCAAGTCTATCTTCGGTGTTTTTCAGCAGAAGTCGCTGTTTAATATCCTGCGCCGAGAGCTGGTGCTCGACTTCGACTATGACAACAAACTGGCCATCGCCGATGTGCTGGCCGAGAGGATGCTGAAGCTCTTTGAAGAATATGCCCCCGACCGGGAAAGGCTGCAGCCCCAGCAGATCGTCTGGCTGGCCGTAGATGATTCTGATCCCCCAGCCTACGGCAAGACTTTGGCCGATACCCAGCAGCGCACCGTGATCCTTGACTTGTGGGCCAAAGAGGAGATCGAGAAGCTGGCCAATGGCACCAGGCCCAGACTCTTGCTCCCCCAGAGAGTAGCTCGCCTCTGCCAGCAGGCCTACCAGCAAGGGGGATTGCTCACCATGACTGACCTCTCCCTCATCCTGGGTGGCTCCAGTTCCACTGTGCGCCATGCCATGCACACCTGGGAAGAGGCTCACGGGCAACTCCTCCCCACACGCAGCACCATCCATGACCTGGGCTCTATCATCAGCCACAAGAGGGAGATTGTGGCCCTGCACCTTCAAGGCTACCTTATCAGCGAGATTGCCAGGATGACTAACCATGACCCCCACAATGTAGACCGTTACCTCAGGGACTTTGAACGGGTCTACGATATGGCCAGGGACGGGGCCTCCCTGAACAAGATTTGCTTCCTCACCGGCCTCAGTCCCCGACTGGTCAAAGAGTACTTCAAGATCATCCAGGGGCAGGGGCTTCTCCCTGAGCCGGTTCCACCTGCATCGCTTAGCAGAGGAGATAAAACTCATGATCCGACCTGACCTCGCCTCGACCTGTTACTTGAAACGTTCCCCCGAGCCCGCCGGGCTGTCAGGGGCGAGCGCAAGCTCGGGCAAAGCCTTCACCGCTATGTAGATGTCAAGAGCCTTGAGCTACCTTCTTCGCTATGTAGATGTCAAGAGCCTTGAGCTACCTTCTTCCAACAGTTGCCAATTCTGGCAGATGACTTCTACTTTCACCCTGCCTCGACCTGCTGCCCGGAGACTAATCCCGAGCCCGCCGGGCTGTCAAGGGCGAGGGTTATAATCTTAAGCCAGGTCCAGGTCGAGGCACTCAAAAATAGTGGCTGTCATTTGACAGTATTATCAAGACTGTCATCATTAACTACTGTTGGCTATGGTGACATTTATCCTATCACCCCGATAGGAAAACTCTTGGGAGCAATAATAGCTCTTTTGGGGATTGGAATGTTTGCATTACCCGCAGGAATACTTGCTTCTGGTTTTGCTGAGGAAATCCAAAGAAGGCAAGAAAAAGGAAGAATTTGTCCGTATTGTGGAAAGGGTATTGATGGACCGCCAGAAACATCGGCTAACAGCGGATAAAAGGGAAATCAAAGATTCCCCCAAATTGCCTTCGGCAACTTCTTTTGTCCGAGAGACTTTGTCCGAAATCGCCCTAAAAACACTATTGAAAAGGAGAAAATATGAACTGGTTACAAGTATTGGGACCACCCTTACTTATGCTGCTCGGAGGAATTATCACTTGGTCACTTAAATCCCGTGTGGAAGAACTCCGTGCTACAGAGGAAAGATTGCGAGAAGAACGCCGGAAGATTTACGGCCAGATATTAGATCCCTACATTCGTCTTTTCGCTGATTTAAAGGGACAAGGCCCAGCTCAGGCGATAAAGAGGATTACTTCGTATGAGTACAGGAAAACTGCATTTGATCTCAACCTATTCGGCTCCGATGAGGTAGTTCGCGCCTATAATGCTCTTATGAAACATACATACGAGGCCGATTCCACAGGAAAACAAGACCTGAAAGAAATGATGCATCTGTGGGGCAAT
>JALPXQ010000081.1 GCA_023271515.1 Dehalococcoidia bacterium
GTTTAGGATGCACCAGACAGTCCAGGATAACCCGTCCGATTTTGAGCTCCGGCGTGACCTCCAAATACCCAACGATGCTGCCGGCTGTCTCAACTACAAAGAGATGTTGCTCAGGGTAAAAGTTAGGCCGGCTCAGGCGTTCGACTATGAGTTGCGCTGAGGCCAGACGCTTGGTTTGGGCCAGATGAGCGACTTCGAGGTTCAGTCGAACGTAGCTCTCAAGATCATCCGAACGGTAATTCCTGACTACGTAGGATGACCTGCTTATTTCACTCACAAATGCCTCCAACTCGAGAATTGTAACTGGCCAATAGATACTATACAATTAAATAGGCTGCCGTCAAGTCACGGACACCAACCACGAAATCAGGAGGACAGTTTATGAGAGTCAACTCGACTCATGCCCTGGTAGTTACCCCGCATCCAGATGATGCCGAATATGGCATTGCGGGAACAGTGGCTCGATGGACCGCCGAGGGTAAGGAAGTTGTGTACGCGGTGTGCACCAGCGGAGATAAAGGCACCAACGATGTGAAGATGGGCCCAGAGGAACTAATGAAGACCAGGGAGCGGGAGCAGCTTGCAGCAGCCAGGTTGCTGGGTGTGAGGGAGGTGGTATTCCTGCGCTATCCCGATCAGGGTTTGGAGGATACCCCTGAGTTCAGAAAGGACATCGTCCGCTTGATACGGAGGTTCAAGCCGGAAATAGTGGCCACGTCAGATCCGCACCGTCGTTATATCTGGCACCGTGATCATCGAGTCGCTGGTCGAGTCACCCTCGATGCGGTCTTCCCATTTGCCAGAGATCATCTTTCCTATCCCGATTTACTCCAGGAGGGACTTAAACCCCATGCAGTCAAGGAGGTGTGGTGCTGGGGCCCCGAGAATCCCAATTATCGCTCCGACATAACGGAAACCTTCGACCTGAAGATGGCTGCCCTGCGCTGCCATGACAGCCAGGTGGGACATTTCCCGTCACCAGAGTGGGAAGATCAGCTCTGTCAAAGGTATCGACAGTTGGCCGAGGAAGAGGATTTCGAACTAGCCGAGGCCTTCCACCGGGTGGAGATATTATGGTAGGCCGCGCTGCCCGGAGCTACGACGATAACCAGAGCACATCGCCGCACAGACCGGGGTCGTGTTGCCGGGAGGAGAAGACAGCGAATTCCTCCTTTGCCTTCCCCAGGATTATTGAATCGCCGTGTCCGGGATAAATTCGGGTATCATCGGGGAGAACCAGTATCTTACTGGCGATGGATTGGATTATCACTTTGAAATCCCCCGGTGAGCCGGTCTTGCCTGGTCCGCCGGGGAAGATGGTGTCCCCTGATATCAGGTGTCGGCCTATCAAAAGACATATACTTCCTGGAGTGTGCCCGGGGGTGTGTAGAACCTTGAGTTCCATGTTCCCGAACGCTATCGTATCGCCGTCATTCAGCAGCACATCTGGTGCTATGGGCAATCCTTCAGCCTCTGAACGATGGACAGCCACGGGGATATCAAGCATGGACTTTACTTCAGGAAGCGCCCCCAGATGATCCATGTGGGTATGGGTGATCAATATGCATTTCGGCCCAGTGTCCTTCAATGCCTTCAAGATGTCGTTTGCCCGCGCCGGCGCATCCACCAGCACGCTGTCACCGGTCCTCTGGCAAATCAACACGTAGGCATTGGTGCCGAAAGGCCCCAATTCGAGCCTCTCTATTTGAATATCCTTATCTTTCGATATCGGTACCATTTCCGTCTCCTCTGAAAGAACCAGCGCTGCCTGTATCGCCTCTCTCGTCACCAGATGGCGAGCTCCAGGGATTTGCCCAGCGGTCTCAATCAGACCAAGAAGCCCGGGACAGGGATCAATCGTTTGTTGACCGGATCCACACCCAGCCCGAATTCCTCTAGCGTCACTGCCCCCAGAAGCGGCATCGAGCCCTCGTCCCCGTAAATGCAAATGGTAAAGAGGGGCTGATCCTCCAAGCGCACCACTATCTGGGTCACATCGCGCTCGATGATGGTCCCATCGGCTAAGGTAAACTGCCACCTGAAAAGCGGGACAATATCCAGACGTGAAAGTGCAGGAGATGGGACCCAGGTATAGCTTGCCCGGGTATCTACCAGCGCCTCTATAGACTCGAAAGGACCGCTCAGCGACGCTGCGATTTCAATGGTTTGGAAAAAGGTGCCCATGTTAGCCACCTCCGTCTGACCCTGTTACCCTTTCTCAGGGTTAAACCCTATCGGACGATAACCCGCTGAAGAACAACCTCCTCCAGCGGAACGTCTCCCGGGCCTGTTTCAACAGCAACAATTTCATCCACGAAATCCATTCCGGAGACAACCCTGCCGAACACTGTGTGACCAGTATCGAGATGCCTATTATCGGCCACGTTAATAAAGAACTGGCTGCCATTTGTGTTTGGTCCCGCGTTAGCCATTGCGATTGTGCCTCTCAGATTGAAGTTTTCGTCGTGAATCTCGCAATCAAAGGTATGTCCCGGGCCGCCCGTCCCCCAGTCAGCCTTCAGAGCCTCATCCGCAGAATAGGGACAGCCTCCCTGAATCATAAAGCCTTCTATAACCCGATGGAACCTTGTTCCGTCATAAAAGCCTTCTCCGGCAAGCGTCAGAAAGTTCTCCACCGTCCGGGGCGCTTTGGCGTGAAAAAGCTCGATTTCGATTTCGCCGAAATTGGTCTCCAGAATGACTGACGTCACTGGCAAAAGGTTGCCCACTTCATAAGGGACAGTATAAGCTATCGGGCTATCGGGCGGGATGGTATAGGAAAAATGTGAGTATACCATACAACAGAGTCATCGGTTGGGGAGACGATATACATGCTATCACCTATGACTGCCGAGTTACTTACCCATAACAGTTCATCTTCCACATATAGGGAGACTGGAAGTAAATACCCGTCCCTCAGTGCCCTTACCTGTAGGATAAAAGCCTGCTGCAATAGGGGCTCACCTGCATATCTCGTATCTGTGTCATCTTCCTGCAACCAATCAACTAGTTCTGCAAGCGATTCAAAGTGCCTGGGGTAGGTCACTGTTTTCAACTCTTCCGATAGCGCTAAGTTAATATTCCGCTGGGTCGAAAGGTCTGCCTGGAGATCTTCAATTTTAGCATTGGCTGTTACAAGGTCGGCTTCTAAAATTGAGACCCTTGCCTCTGACTCTGCCAGCTCTGTTTCCAGGGTTGAAATGTTCCCTTCCAGGGTGGCAACATCCCCCTCCAAAGCAACTATCTCGGAATTAGCTGTTCTAAGGTCAGCTTCTAAAGTTGAGACCGTTGCCTTTGATTCTGCCAGCTCTGTTTCCAGAGTTGAAATGTTCCCTTCCAGGGTCGTAATATTCCCCTCCAAGGCAACTATCTCGGATTCAGCTTCCCCTAGCTTACTGGTCTGCTGCCAGAGAAACAACCCGACAACAACAACGGCAACCGCTAGAACGGCAATCACTGGAATGGCTATCCATTTATTCATTTTTATTCCCCCTTTTTATAGAACATTCATTTCCCAGGGAGCGTCATCGCCCCCAATTCGACCCTCTCGATTCGCATAATATCATCGCCGATCATCGGTGTCATCCCCGAATACCATCAATCAGGTTAAACCCTATCGGACGATAACCCGCTGAAGAACAACCTCCTCCAGCGGAACGTCTCCCGGGCCTGTTTCAACAGCAACAATTTCATCCACGAAATCCATTCCGGAGACAACCCTGCCAAACACTGTGTGACCAGTATCGAGATGCCTATTATCAGCCACGTTAATAAAGAACTGGCTGCCATTTGTGTTTGGTCCCGCGTTAGCCATTGCGATTGTGCCTCTCAGATTGAAGTTTTCGTCGTGAATCTCGCAATCAAAGGTATGTCCCGGGCCGCCCGTCCCCCAGTCAGCCTTCAGAGCCTCATCCGCAGAATAGGGACAGCCTCCCTGAATCATAAAGCCTTCTATAACCCGATGGAACCTTGTTCCGTCATAAAAGCCTTCTCCGGCAAGCGTCAGAAAGTTCTCCACCGTCCGGGGCGCTTTGGCGTGGAAAAGCTCGATTTCGATTTCGCCGAAATTGGTCTCCAGAATGACTTTCTTTGCTATTGGGTCCTGATTTACTGGCTCAGGTGGATCTCTCATAACGATATACGCTCCCACGGCTATAATAACCAGAATCAACCCGACGACGACTACCGGGAACAGGCTGAATCTTCTCTTTGGAGTGACTTTTCTCTTTCGTGTAGATTTCTTCTTTGACATTCTGTCTGCAACCCTCCTTTTCCCAATAGTTGCTCACCGTGCCATCTCCACCAGAATCGCCTTCTGGGCATGGAGCCGGTTCTCCGCTTGATCAATCAGCACCGACTGAGGGCACTCCATCACTCCCTCAGCGAACTCCTCGCCGTGATGCACCGGCATGGGATGCATCAGGATAGCGTCGGGCTCCGCCTGAGCCAGAAGCTCAAGCGTAACTTGGTAACCGGCGAAATCCCGGCGGCGCTTCTCACTCTCATTCTCCTGCCCCATGCTTGTCCAGACATCGGTGTAGACCACATCAGCCCCTTCAACCGCCACGTGCGGACTTTCGGCGAGCACCACCTGGGCTCCGGTCGCTGTGGCGATTCCCCTCGCAACGCCCATGATCTCGTCCTCGATCTCATAACCCCCGGGGGAAGCTACTCTGAAATGCGTTCCCATGAGAGCACAGGCGAGAAGAAGGCTTGCCGCCACATTATTCCCATCCCCAATATAGGCCAGCGTCAATCCCTTAGGCTTACCTTTCCTCTCATAGATGGTCAGGAGATCGGAGATGGCCTGGCAGGGGTGCTCGCGATCGGAGAGACCGTTGATCACCGGCACGGTGGCGTAGTGAGCCAGGGACTCGACAGTTCGGTGGGCAAATGTCCGCGCCATGATCAAGTCGGCATAACGGCTGAGCACCAGAGCCATATCTTTCATCGGTTCTCTTTGGCCCAATCCGACTTCCCCCCCGGCGAGGTAGATGGCATGGCCGCCAAGTTGATACATGGCTACATCGAAGCTAACCCGGGTGCGCAGCGATGGTTTCTCGAAGATCATTGCCAGGGTCTGGCCTGCCAACAAGGGCTCAGTGCCCTTTCGCTTCATGGCCAGGGCATTATCCAGGATAC
>JALPXQ010000082.1 GCA_023271515.1 Dehalococcoidia bacterium
TGTTCCTCAGTACCCAAACCCTCCATCATGTGACCCGGCTGGACTCAACAGGGATGCTGTATCGTTAATCCACTGCACTTCTAGCGCTCTGGGTGAAGCGCTGAACTACCGTTGCACATTCCTGACTATTATTGCATTGGAGCTGAACCGCTCTAGTCGCGCATCACTTTCACGCAGGAGTGTAGTAACGGGTACGCATTGACAGTCAATTAGTGTTTGGGTTATAATCTTGATAGAGAAACCAACCGCCACCTGGCTTCTCCAGACATACTTACTAGGCATATGAGTAGCAGGCGCAAGCAGCGAAGGGTCTCAGAATATAGGCTTGCCAAAGTCAGTAGACATTTCCCGCTTTCAATCTGGACAACAATTGTTATTGCGCTAGTTGCTTTGGCGGTTGGATTAGCTCGAACCTTACAGTAATATGCCAGGAAGGGTTCTGCCAGGCAATAAAAGGCAAAGAGGAAAGGTTGCGGCAGACTGAGCGAGAATGATAAAATGCAAGCGACGCTGTGATTTACATTTATTAACAGGAGGAAGTAAACCATGGGGCTTCAGATGAAAATGTGGTTACTGGTGGTGCTTATGTTTGCCATTCTCTATGGCATACTTGCTGGCATCGGTAGCTATATGGGCGTAGGGAATGCAACAAGCTACATCCTATTGGCAGTTCTGTTTATGGGCTTCCAATATCTGCTTGGTCCATCACTGGTCTCCGCGACAATGCGGGTAAAATATGTTTCTGACAAGGAAGAGCCTGAGCTTCATCGCCAGGTAGCTGAGCTAGCTGAAAAGGCAGGCATTCCTAAGCCGAAAGTAGGGATTTCCCAGCTCTCGATACCCAATGCTTTTGCCTTTGGCAGGACTCAGGGTGATGGTCGGGTTTGTATCACTCAAGGAATCCGGCGGTTACTCAGTAGAGACGAGCTAAAAGCAGTGCTGGGTCATGAGATCGCCCACCTTAAACATCGGGATATGATGATTATCACCCTGCTTTCGGTTATCCCTCTAATCTGTTACTGGATTGCCTGGAGTTTTATGTGGGGCAGAATGTTCGGTGACAGAAGGCAAGGAGCAGGCTATGCCGCCCTGATTGGTCTGGGGGCAATGATCGCCTATTTCATCACAAACTTGCTGGTTCTGGCTGGCTCCCGTATCAGAGAATATTACGCAGATGAAAGGAGTGTGGAGCTGGGGAATCAACCGCATTATCTAGCCTCTGCTCTCTATAAACTGGTCTATGGTTCAGCGCAGGTGCGCAGAAGCGCTCGAGGAGAGGAAGAATTGCATCGGGTTGAAGGC
This sequence comes from Dehalococcoidia bacterium, assembly GCA_023271515.1. GTDB lineage: Bacteria > Chloroflexota > Dehalococcoidia > SZUA-161 > SpSt-899 > BS503. Next base: position 1,303 of record JALPXQ010000082.1, read on the forward strand.
CTGCGAGCCTTCTTTCTTAATGATGTCGGTCGTGCTTGGAACGAAATTCAAGACCTCAGAGCAATAGACCGTGACTACAGCGGGACAATTGACCAAAATGAATTGTTAGCCTTAAGAACCAAGAGGGTGAAAATAGGTGGGGGTGAGAAGATTGCCGAGCTTTTAACCACCCACCCCAACATGTTAAAGCGAATCAAACGACTGGCAACGCTGGCATAGTTGGCAAGGGACGGCTGGTTTGGAAGGTCTTGCTGCGTGGGACGCCCCGTTGGGTTCCGAGAGCTAGCGTTACGAGTAGTTCCAATCTTTGGTAGCATGTCAAAGAGCTGACATTCCCCCGGGAATATGCAGGATCCTCTCTACCTACCGGCCTCAGCATAGTATATCACACTCCCTGGGATATCAAGACATCCGTCTCAGAATTCAAGCCTTGTTCCATTAAGCCTCACATCCGTCTCAGAATTCAAGCCTTGTTCCATTAAGCCTCGCCTCTTCCCGAAGTCTGGCAATCCACGCCTTCATCTGTTGGCGCTAACCTCTGTAGGTTTATCTCCCTGAATTCCCTCTCTACAGAACTGGTGGCCACTATCACCAGCTCTGGGGCTGTCCCCTGCTCCCTTAGTCACGATCTCATCTCTGGCGTTCCTCAGATGCGCTCCATCCCAATAGAGATCCCCTGGGGCATGGAATCCGTTTGCCCTTGGCCTCCTAGTCACCTTGATAGCCAGATTCAGGGGCGAGCCCCTTTTGGCCTTTCCTGTCTTCACCCTGGTGGAGTACTAGTTACTTGGCTTGACGAACTTCCCTCTTTGCTCATATCCGCCCTCCTTGAGGTCTCATGATAGGAAAAGCGCCGGGAGCACCAGGTTCTCTACTAGGTCCTTGGAATACCGCTTGCCCTTGGCAGCAAAGAAGGGGGAGAAGGTGCAGTTGCATCCCTTGCAGGTGACCTGAGGTAAAGCACTTTCCACCCTGCCATAGCGGGTGTGAAAGCACCTCCCCCTGCGCTCAAAGCCTGGGCTGTTGCTACATCCAGGACACCGGATGATGCTCCTCTGGCGTCCTTCTCCCTCCGCCAGGGCTTGCCGAACCAAGCGCAGAACCCCTCCTCCTGGAACTCCACGACCTACCTGCCTGAGCACCTCTACCTTTCCATAACCTCTCTATGTGAAGGAAGATTAACTAGATACTGGTTCAGAAGCCAGGAAGCCATCTCGGGAATCAAGGAAAACCCGTCCTGGTGCGGGAAGCTATCGAATATGAAGTTTGCCATCTTCCTTGTTCCCTCGACCGCTGAGCGCAGGAAATCCTTTATGCCCTGCGCTAGCTCTACCGCACTGGCATTGCGTGGGATTTGCAGCCGCTCATAGACGAAATGCTCAAAGTCCGCTTTTTGTCGGGCGAAGATAGAGTTATATATAGCATTGGCACGGATTGTCTGGCCTTCAGGTGTGGTCAATTCCGAAGGAACTACCAGCGGTACCCCGGGAATAAACTCCCGATAGGTGATCTGGGGCACGGGAGGTTTGAGGCCCTCGGTCGTCATTCCCCAACTGGCAAGAAAGGCCGGCTTCTGGAGGAGGAACTCGTGCACCAGTTCCTCGGTTTTCCTTTCAGCTTCCATCGAGAGCAATCGCTCCCTCTCTGCGCGAGGCAAGACTCTCAAATTATCCCTTAAGAGATGCATGTTGAGAGCAAAGCCGGCTACGAAACCATTGTGTAGCGCAAGGAGCGAATTTAGCAGGTCATCCCTGGCAGATTCCTTATCGAAGGCATAAGCCAGCAGCAGGTAATATACGGGTCAATTTCCACCGCATCGGGTTGGTGCGCCTTCTCAGCCCCGAACGTAGCCAGGGGCTGCAGCAGAGGCAATGCAGGTTCTCTCTCTCCCCACCACTGCTGGTCAGCCACAATCCGGTCAAACAGCGCCTTGACTTTCTGCCGCAGCACCAGCTCTGCTTTGGCTGCCAGTGGGTGATGAATTTTTATGCCCAACTTAGCCTGGCAAATCCTGGCGCCGCTGGTGATGGCCATGGTAGCCAGCCAGCTATCTATTCCATGCTCACCGATCTCATCACTCCACGGGTAACGAGCATCCTGCAGGTAAGTTCGTAGCAGGCGGTGAGAGATTCCCCACTGGCCCCCTATAAGGTCGTGAATGGAACAACCGTAGATGGTCGTAAGAAGGGGATAAAGCAGAAGGGTAGAAATGGGGGACTCAAAGTAATGGCGACGGAATCGAGAGATGACCAGATCCATCTCCTTACTCTTAATGGGTTCAAGGAGGAGCCTGATCCAGTCCGGAGCTAACCCCCCAATTTCTCCATCCCGGTGGCGACTGCCTAAGTCGGCTTCCACGATGGCCAGGTCTGCGCCAAGGCTCCGGGCTACCTCGAAAATGGCTCGCATGCTCCAACCCTTCCCACTCAGGCACTCATCACCGAGCAAGAAAGCTATCCGGCCTATCCTGGAGGGGAGGGAATTTATCACCCTGAGGGCTTCACCGCCTGCCGGAGCGCCGGCCATCACGATGAGACATTTCTGGCCGGCATAGAATTCTTCCAGTCCTTTCTCTACCATTTCCAACACCGTCGGGATAGTATCGGCTTCGTTATAGAAGGGAATCCCCACCACGATGTCGGCTTCGGCAATCCTTGCAGCCTGGCTTAAGGGTTCTTGCATAATCGCCCGAAAGCGCTCTTTTATTTCCTCACCAGGGGATGCTCTTTTTCCCCAAGCGGTCCTGGATTGTGAGCCTGCAGGGGGAGTAAGGCTACCGTCATAAATCACCATTCACCTCCCTCAAGAACGTGAGAGGCACAAATCACAAGAAGGGCTGATTGTTGAATGCTCACGCGCCAAGCACTAGCAACCCTGCCAATAAACCCGAAAGCACAAGCAGAATCACCCCTAGCAAAAGGACAATCAAGACAATCAAGATAGCTCGTCCCGTGGATATCAGGTAGTTTTCTCTTATCGCCAGAATGCTGAGCACCAATGACCACACGATGACTCCGAAATTTCCCAGAACGGAGAGCAGAGGGCCCACCATTGGTAGCATCCCGATGACCGCGAGGGGGGCAACAAAAATACCCGGCACACTGGCAAAGCCAAAGCCAGAGAAAAGCCCGCTATAGCTTCCCCTGCCACCAAGCAGGGAGGCGACTAGGTGGCAGATGGCAGTGAATATCACGAGCGTTATGATATTAATGATGAGGCTTCCCACAAGTATACCAGGCATGCCGAGGTCAGGCAATCCCATACCTTCGAGGTCGTAGAATCCTGTCTCTATCCAGGTAATGGCACTTACCAGGGAAACGACCAGGTAGACGATTATCGCCCAGCCAATGGGTCGCTGCTGGCATATACTATGAATGGTAGATGTTGGTCTGGCCAGTACGCCAATGAGTGTCTCGAGAATATCTTCTTGCATGTCGTTCTCCTTAATACCGGGGCAGCGAATAGGTATTGAGCACCGTTCTCAGAAGGGATATTTCCTCTCCCAGGAGCCTGGCAATGGCCAGGTCCCGGAGGATGTTTCCCCCGCCGAAGAACAGGTCAAGCAGCGAGGGAACCGGAGGGGCCAGCTCGATTGTCGCCG
>JALPXQ010000083.1 GCA_023271515.1 Dehalococcoidia bacterium
TGTAGCCCATCTGAATCACCAGTTGCGGGGCGCGGAGGCCGATGCCGATGCGGAGTACGTATCGAGTCTTGCGCGGAGACTCGGCATCGCCGCTACCATTGAGACACGCGACGTAAAAGCCTATCAGTCAGCCACCCGTTCCTCGCTTGAGGAGGCGGCCCGGGAGGTGCGTTACGCCTTCTTCGCTGAGGTTGCTCAAGCTACGGGCGCCGGGGCGGTAGCGGTGGGGCATACCGCCGATGATCAGGCCGAGACCCTCCTAATGCACCTGATTCGGGGGACGGGCCTTTTGGGGCTGCGGGGTATGCAGCCGCTTTCACGGTGGCGCTTGCCCGATGAAGAGACTCAACTTACGGTGATCAGACCACTTCTGGAGATCAGCCGGGAGGATACGGAAGCCTACTGTGCGGCCTGCGAGCTTTCCCCACGGTTGGACTCCTCGAATATCTCCTCCAAATACCTGCGCAACCGGATCCGCGCCGAGCTTATGCCAGTGCTCCTGGAATATAATCCCGGGATCCGCGAGAGCCTGGGGCGCGCTGCCCGAACGGTTGCTGCAGATATTGCTCACCTCGATGAGGAGGTGGCACGGCTCTGGGATTCGGTGGCGGTGGAACGGCCCGACGCGGTGGCGCTGGACAACCAGGCATTTTCCGTTCTTTCCCCGGCGCTTAAGCGACATTTGCTCCGCTCTGCCCTGGGACGATTGCTGGGGGACCTGCGGGATATTGAGTTAGTTCACATTGAGGGTCTGCTCAAGGTCATGGAAAGGCCGGCGGGCAAGAGGCTCTCTCTGCCCGCCGGGTTGGCATTCCATGGCGGCTACACTGAAAGCCTTATCACCAGAGCGGAGGATGCTCCTTGTCCGTTGCCGCCGCTTGCAGGGGAACACCATTTGGCTATCCCCGGCGAAACCATGCTGTCGGGCTGGCGGGTCAGGGCAAGGGTTATCGAAAGCAAGCCCTGCCCCGTCGATGATGCCGGCCATAATCACGCCTCCAGAACCGAAGACTTTTGGGGGGGGCCTGTAATTGGGGGCAAAGATTCTTGTCGGACATCATACAAAGCTTGCCTCGATTTCGATCTTACCGGCACACAGTTCGTTGTCAGAAGCCGCCGTGATGGCGACAGGTTCCATCCGCTGGGTATGGATAACTCGAAGAAACTGCAGGACTTCATGGTGGATGCTAAGATCCCACGTGCGTGGCGGGACCGCGTGCCACTCGTCTGTGCCGGAGAGCAGATCATCTGGGTGGTGGGTTGGCGCATCGACCACCATGTGAGGGTGACCGACTCCACAAGGCGAGTTCTCTGCCTTGTGTTTGAGATGGTATGAGACTGGGTAGAGTAACATTGTGGAGGGCACCCTGATGGGGCACATATTGACGAACCTTTGAATCATTATGCAAAGCAAGGGTGCTTGCTGTGAGAGATAATGCCGGCGAAACGTCAGCTCTTCGACATGCTATCAATGGCTAACGAGCGGGCAATTGCCCTACCACTTCACGGATTCAGGTAAAGGAATCATGATGAATTTACCGACCAGGAGCGGTAATAAAGGTGACCACTTGTTGTGTGTAGGCAGTTGGCTGCTGGATAAGAAATCCCGTCGCTTTTGGACTGGAGGGGAAGAGGTGAGGCTCTCGCTATTGGAGTTTGAACTATTGGCGTTTCTCATGGCTTATCCAAACCACGCTTTTTCTTTTTGAGCTTCTTTGCGCTATTTGGCAATATGATCAGAATAAGGGTGGAAGCAAGGAACAGGTGATAGCTCTCGTAAAACGGGTACGATGTAAGATTGGAGCAAGCCTAAATAGTCCAACAATAATCTCCATCCGTGGCTATGGTTACAGACTTCAACACGATGAGTAGGCTGAATATTTCCCTCCTGCTGTTCAGTGGTTCGTCCTCTTCTAATCCCTGTTTTGTCCTCATATTGTCCTTGACCTGCCATCGTTTGATCCTTGAGATCTTAAATGTGGTATAATATAATGAAGCTAGGTTTTGGAGAAACTAAACTGTTGCGAATCCGTGAAGTTAAACTCAATTGCTTCACCTACAGGGTGAAGGTGAGTGAATCTGTGCTCACGGATCCACGTGGAAGCTTATGGAAAAATTAGGACCGCTACCTGTATATTTGCAGGGAGGACTACAATGGGCGGACAGAATCACCAGCCAACAAAGTCGAAGTTTACATTCTCGACACTGCTCTCTCAATATTTCACTGGAGCCTTGGGGAAGCTGATGTATGCAAACTATGAACTTGAACACGCACTTCTGACCCAAATGAGAGGAGGATCTCCTTTGGAAGTAAACGTCTCCATGGAAAGCGCCAAGAGTGAATTGGGGGAGTCGCTTCGCTTTCTCTATGCAGCACTTGAAGCAACCACCAGGTTGCACGACCATATGGTTAAGGTAGAATATCAGGACACTTCCAGGTCTACTGTCTCAGACTTCGCAGCACTTGGCTGTCAGCTTGCACAGATTGGCCTAATTCCCAGTGACATAGAGACTTGGATGGCTATAAGCGAAATTAGGCAAAATGAAGCGTTTTATGGTGTTTGTCGTCTGATTACAGAAGAACTCAATGATCTCGTAGGTAAGACAAAAGAAATGGCCGAGTTATTTGATGAGGCAATACAATATACGCTGGAAGGAAAATTAATGACATCTGTAGATGAGAATCTTATTCCATTTCGGCATGCCTTTTTCAGATTAGCCACTTCGTGGGTCAAAGCATGGACCATGTTTATGCAGTCCGCAGCAATGTCAACCGAGATGTACTATCGGGAAGAAGGCTATGGTACACTGCTTGAAGAAGGTCATGGTACACTGCTTTCACTGCACGAATCCGCTGCTACGTAAATTGGACCTAGATATGAGCGAAGGTGTCTGAGTAGTCGTAAAAATAGCCTGAAAACGAAGCTAGATGGACGATTTGGGCTAAAAACACGGCGCCAAGGGATTTTCCTTTTGGCGCCGTGTTTGTGAACAGAGGGCCTACATATGCATTATTGGCAGTTGCTAGCGGAACGGAATTACCGCCTTCTTTGGACAGGACAATTGTTATCAACAATGGGAGGTGCTTTCGCCTCAATCGGGTTACTGTGGTATGCCGCTTCAATTGGCCCCTATAATATAGTAGGGTTAATGGGGGCAGCATCCGCTATCCCATCTGTGTTTGGTTTCCTTGCCGGAATAGCAGCAGACAGAGTGGACCGTCGTAGGCTTATGCTGGGAATAGATATAATATGTGCCGGTTTAGTCATCTGTATAGCCATTATCATAGCTTTGTCAAACTCAGGAGGCGTTATAGTAATAGCTCCATTATTGATACTAGTATTCACCATCTCATTGCTGGGAGAATTTTATGAGCCCGCGCTATTTGCATATATACCTATGTTAGTTGACCGGGAGAAAATAGCGTCAGCAAATTCGTTGCTGAATACAGGGCGAGAAGGCATGATCGCTGCTGCAAAGATAATGGCCGGCATAATTGCTTCACTAATTGGTATTACTGGCTTACTTGTGCTTAATGCATTAACAGATCTTTTCTCAGCTCTTAGTTTATACTTCATTAAGGCATCCCATACACACACAAAAGATACTAGAAATGTGGACAGCGCTGGAAGTAATCCAGGACAAGAACATCCTAGAATTACAGGAGATATCAAAAGCATTTTAGTAGACTTGAGAGAAGGTTTTTCTATGATGTGGAAAAGCCCGCTAATCAGCAAGGTGCTTCCTTGGACCCTTCCCGCAAATGCAATGTATGGAGCTGCAGTTGTGCTTATGCCAAGCTGGGTTATTCACAGACTAGATGGCAATATATCCCTTTATGGCATAATAATGGGAGGTGGTATGTTTGGAATTATGATGGGAACACTAATTGCTCCTCTGCTGGCTCGATACTATACAGCAAATTTTGTCATGGGAATATTTACCGTCGTGGAAGCTGTCTTTCTGTTGCTATTTGCTATAACGCATAATCATGTACTAGCTATCATTTTCTTTTCATTAATGGGTTTTTTTGATGGTCTCAGTTCGCCCATATACTTTTCGCTGATTCAAATACAACTACCTGAAGAACGCCTAGGACAAGTATTCGGGAGCCTAATGACTTTTCTGGCACTGGGACAACCTATCGGTATGGTTGTTGGTGGTATGCTTGCAGATAAAATAGGATTAGCACCTGTGTACTACAGTGCATCTATTTTGATTGGTAGTGTGGGCGTTTTTTTCATAACAAGCAAGCCCTTACGTGTCCGCTTACCCTCGTAACCCATCATTCATTAATTAACAGCCTCCCTAGAAAATAACCGTTATTTTCATGCGACGTGGTGCGCCGCGGCGCATGGGCAATTCCTAACCCAAGTTTACCATCGCCTACCCGAAATCGAAGCTGAGACCCCGATTTGAGAGGTGTATGGCCCACATTCCCCACCCCTGCATGCCGTTTTTTGTTAATTTTTCCGGTTCTTCTCCAAAAAGTGTAGTTACCGACGGCAGGAATAGATATTTGAAAACTTAGGGTTGAGAAAGGCATCCGTCTTTCCTGTATAATTTACACTGTGTGCACACAAAAATACAGGGAGGAGACAGGATGCCCAATACTATTATAGCAGATTGTCTCAATCTGCCAAGTGTAAAATTTCATGAGGCGGTTATTCATGGTGATTGCACCGAAATTCATCTTGGTAGGGATTACTCTTCCGGATTTACCTGTTCTAGTTGTGGCGAGATGTCATTCTGGAGCTGGGATTGGCGAGTAGCCAGGATCAGAGACCTGCCAATCTTTGAGTTTAAGACCTATCTGGTGATAGAGAAACATCGTACCAACTGTCCAAGTTGCGGGGTGAAGATTGAAAAACTTGAGTTTGTTGACTTTTACTCTCGAT
>JALPXQ010000084.1 GCA_023271515.1 Dehalococcoidia bacterium
ATTATTAGATAAAAACGGTCCCCGACTTCTCACCAGGGGGCCAGGAATTCAGGAGGAAGGATGATAGATGTTACCGAAGCCAGAAAGGGCGTAACCATTGAGCTGGACGGGCGACTTTACAGCGTTATCGAATATCAGCACATCAAGATCGGGAGAGGCTCAGCTCAAGTCAGGCTGAAGCTCAAGGATATTCGAGCGAGTCATACCATTGAGCGCACCTTTCAATCGACGGAGCAACTCAAGCAAGTCGAGGTCGAGGAACGTCCCGCCCAATACCTATACCAGGATGGTGATTTTTACTACTTCATGGACCAGGCTACCTTCGACCAGATTCCGCTCAGCAACGAGCACGTGGGGGATGCCCGGAATTACCTCAAGGAAGGCCTGATAGCTCAACTCTTCAGATACGAAGGGGAGGCAATCGGCATAGGTCTACCGATAACTGTTGAACTTGAGATATCCGAGACCGGGCCTGCTTTCAAGGGAGATACGGCCACTGGTGGCACCAAGCCGGCTACACTGGAGACCGGCATAACGGTGCAGGTTCCTATGTTTCTCAAGACGGGTGATGTTATCCGGGTTGATACCCGTAGCGGAACTTATGTAGAAAGAGCGTAGACATGAAAGCTGATTTACACATACACACTTGCTACTCTCCCGATTGCAATTCATCCCTCGAAAGCATCATCGACCAGTGCCAGAAGCTGGGCATAGACTGTGTCGCCATAACCGACCACGACACCATTGAGGGAGCAGTTAAGATGAAGCAGATGGCCCCCTTTACGGTGATCATCGGTGAAGAGGTGATGAGCTCAGACGGGGAGATCATGGGGTACTTTCTTACCGAGGAGATCCCATCAGGTCTCTCCGCTGAAGAGGTGGTCCATCGAATTAAGGCCCAGGGGGGATTGGTATGCTTGCCCCATCCCTTCGATGGCTTCGGCAGATTCCCGTTGAAGGCCTCTAAACGGGAGGTATTGTACTCAGAGATAGATATAGTAGAGGTATTCAATGCCCGCTCGCTCTCTCTAAGGTACTCAGAGGAAGCGTTGGCCTTTGCCCAGACCAATGGATTCCTTGCCAGCGCCGGCAGTGATGCCCATGCCCCCCGGGAGATCGGCAAAGCCTACGTGGAGATGCCGGCATTCGATGGGCCGGAGGAATTCAAGATCGCCCTCGACAAGGGGAAGATATTCGGGCAAAAGAACGGGGTCAAAGACCACTTCCTGACCACGCTGGGAACACTGACCAAGCGAATGAATCTAGCCGTTCACCGGAGAGGGGGATAACAAAACATGCCCAGTCGGGAAGAAGAAGAGGCCGAGAGGAGAGAATCCTTTTGGAAGACTTTCGTCGGTAGAGATTTGACCGATTTGGCAACCGAGGAAAGAATTGGACCTATTTATCAGCGGGAGGACCTCATAAATGGTCTGGTCTCTCTCCTTTCAACAGAGGAAAACAACCCCTTGCTGATAGGTGAACCCGGTGCAGGTAAGAATGCCATAGTAGAAGGATTGGCCTGTTGGATCGCTGAGGAGAAAGTGAATCTCGATAAAACCATTATGGAGTGTACAATCGACTCCTTTCATTCTGGCTGTCTTTATGCCCATGAATTTGAGACAAAGATACAAACGGTTATCAAGAAGCTGCGCGAAAACGAGATAATCCTTTTCCTTGACCGGATTGATATGGCTATCTGGGCTGGTGGCACTGCAGGAGTGAGTGAGAGGACTTTAGCGACTCTGTTAGACCCGTATTTGGCAAGAAATGAGCTGACCATCATCGGTGCGACCACTCCAGATGGCTATGACTTTATGCTCAAGAACAACCCCCTCTTTACAAATCGGTTCATCAAAGTGGAGGTTCCCCCTACATCCCCCGGGGAGACGAGAGAAATCCTATCGAGTGTAAAAAGGAAATTTGCAGACAGGTACAAAGTGAGAATCCAGGAAGAATCTCTTGATGCCATTATAGATATGTCTGACCGGTTCTACCGAGAACGCTTCTTTCCGGGTAAGGCTTTCGAAATCCTCCGTGAAATTATCGCTTCAAAGAAGCTCGATTCCTTCCAAGATTCTGGGGGTTCTTATAAGAGGAAGAAAGGCAAATCACGATCAACGTCGTATTCCGAAATTACCCCAAACGATGTTTATGAAACATTTCAGAGAAGGACCGGGCTACCTCGCTTCATTATCTTTCGGGAAGAGAGGAAAAAGCAGGAGGATATAAGAAAGTATTTTACCGACCGCATCTTTGGTCAAGAAGAGGCCATTGAGAATATTGTAGACACAATCCTTAGTTTGAAGGCGGAGCTAAATGACCCCCAAAAGCCTGCAGGGGTGTTTCTCTTTGTTGGACCTACAGGTGTAGGCAAAACCTGGCTGGCACGGTCACTGGCTACCTACCTCTTCGGATCTGAAAAAAAGCTCTTACGATATGACATGCCCGAATATGCAACCTATGATAGTTTGACCAAATTGATTGGCGGGAAGGAGAGAGAGCGTGGCAAGCTAATAGAAGATGTGCTGGCTAATCCCTTCTCTGTCATTTTACTGGATGAGATCGAAAAGGCACATGGCAATATTTTCGATCTGTTACTTCCACTCATGGGGGAGGGTAGGTTAACCGATGATAGTGGTCGGACAGTGAGCTTTTGCAACACCATTGTTATTATGACTTCCAATATTGGGGCAGAATTATATGGCAAAGAGCGTTTTGGCCTAAAGACAGACACAAGGCAAGATCCCGACGTGGTCGAGAAAGACTTGCTTAAAAAGGTAAAGGAATGGTTTCGCCCAGAGTTCATTAATCGCCTGACCAGAGTCGTTCAATTTAAGCCTCTCTCCCGAGAAACCATTAAGGATATTGCCCAAAAAGAGATTGAAAATCTTGCTCAACGAAAAGGCATCACTTATCGGAATCTTAAAATTGACATATCTGATCAGGTTATAGACCTCCTTCTAGGAATAGGTTATTCTCAAGAATACGGAGCGCGTCCGATGCAACGGGCTGTGGAAAGATATATTGGATATCCTCTGGCGGCTGCAATTTCCGCCGGCGATATCAAAGGCGGGGATCAGTTACGGATTGATTTGGACCAGTCAAAAAAGATCAAGATTGAGACTGAGGAAGAAGCGAAAGGAGAGACGGAAGGAGAAGGAAAGATCACCTACTTTTTTAGAAGAATACGGGGGAAGACATGATATCCTTGATTATGGATCAATTTTGGAACACTTGACATTTGTGTGGCCGTTATGCATTACAATTGCAGTCAAGGTAGGAAAGACAGGCGGTTCCAATACCACGGGTTTACCTGGAACAAAGGGGGAATCTAAAGTGAAAGCTCGCAAACTTATCTTGAGCGTCGTCCTCCTTTTTTCTGATTCTTATTTCTATCTCCAGCGTAACCGCTGAGACTGAGACAGACGAGAGCATCTTTAGAATTACTGATTTTACCGGCAAGATAGGCGAAGAAAGTTTTGATTCCGTCGCTGAGTTTGAAAGGTTACTCAATGAGCCCATTATTGCCGGCACTCAGATAGAAATAAGTTGCTCCCTCGAACTGGTATCTCCCCGCCAAAATTTGTCCACTTTTTGCGCCTATATTCTGGATTGCCGGGCTCCAGGTGGGACGCAACCCCAGCCAGACTAAAGGAGGTTCAAGTCTGGTCTGATCATGCGCAAGAAACTTATTTATGGGTTCTTCCTTCACACGATATACTTGAAATGACGGTTAGCTTCTCAGGCCGGATACCGCACCCGGTCGTAGAAGAAACCGTAAGAACTGACGAAGGCGCTGCGATCAAAAGGACTCTCATCAAAGAAATCCCGGCGGAGATACTCCTTATTGAGGTGCGGAAAACCACCGCGGAGTTCCCATACACAACAGATCCAAAGGCCTGGGTGGGCTTGTTGGTCTCTGAGTCCAGTGTGTTTAGAGCCGCCGGAACTGCAACCAGTGAGATAATCAAAGATGCCAGGGCTAGAATTGAGGAAATGGAAAAAGCTTTAGCGCTTCTCGAGGACCCTGAGGGGGAGGTGCAACAGAAGATCGGGAAAATGCCCGGCGAGGTTAGGAAATCATTAAATGCTCTCGTCGAGATGCAGAAGGGCCTTGTTCAATCTGCTAAGGCGCTGTTTGAAAAAGGATATCCATCCAAGGCCTCTGAGATAGCACTCGGGGTGAAGGCACATGCTTTGAAGACAAGTGAATTGATAGAGACACTTCCTGTCGAGCAGGAGGAAGGCATATTGTGGTATGTGATTATAGGATATGCCTGTGACACACATCCAGCGCCTGGTGACGCTGGCATCGGCGAAATCCACGAGTCTGTCAAATACATACCATGGGTAACACCCGAACAATCGCATATAAGAAACCTCAGAATAAAAGTTGAACCACGGCATGTTGCAGATGCTATTCGACAGGGTAAAGGAGAGGGGGCCTTGAGATTTCGCGACTATGGGAGAGCTTGCTTCTTTCTAAACCAACAAAACCTTCTCCAGACAATTCTTAATGATGTGGGCAGAGAAGGTCAAGCCTCTGCTATAAGCCATGTCAATTGTGCCATTGTAACTACACTTGGCGGGGGGACAGGAAGCGGAGCAATAATTGACCTTGCCACATCTATCAAGTGCGCGTTTGTACGACACACTTGCTACATAGATGCATACTTAGTGCTCC
>JALPXQ010000085.1 GCA_023271515.1 Dehalococcoidia bacterium
GGACTTTCATCTCCTCGCAGGGATTGGGTATTGGTCTCGGGACACAACTGCTTAGTTTTTCCAAAAAGTTTCAACCACGCCGATCCCCGCATTCGCGAGGACAAGTTTATTATGACTCCCCAGGGCGGTGTGTTACCTTCATCCTGACACCGACCCGAAAAGTCGCTGCCTTCTTATTTCCCTTCCTAACTTGCCTCTGGAGTCCTGCTTGTTTTCATGCTATCATAAAGTTATGGAAGCGTCAATGCTCATTCAGGGACGGGAAATTACGCTTGCGGATATCACATCGATTGGACGGCTGATCGATGCCAATCCATCATGGAATCCCACCCGGCTCCCAATAGCAGTGGCACTGCCGGAAGGGGGTCTTCTCACTATTGGCATAAATCAGGAGCTTCAGCATCATTCCGGGATGGCATACTCCACCCCGTTGATTTTCCCCCAGAAGTGAAGAACCCGGATATGCAACAAAACGGGCTTTTGTTACCTATGATACAGAATAGACTACACCAGTTACACATTCTCGTCAAGCATAAGAATTGCCTGGATAGGGCAATGCGAGGTCTTTTCAACAGCTCCCGAATATGTTAAACTCAGGTTGCTGTCGATGACTATGGTATCTATTCCTAAGGTTAAGGTCAACTGGGGGGAAGGCTCTCGTTCCTCGTGCTGCCAGCGGTGCTCCTGGTCGCCGATCAGGTCACCAAGGCGCTGATAAGAGCTAACATGACCTTGGGCCAGTCGATCCCACCTGAGGGAGTATTCCGGCTGACTTATGTCACTAATCCCTATGGCGTTTTCGGCCTTCCCCTGAGCCCAACCTTCTTCATGACTTCAACCGGCATCGTAGTGATATTGATCATCTGGTTGGGCTGTCGCTACCTTACTGCTACAGTAATAGGTAAGTTTTTCCAACAAACTCGGAAAAAACCCCTTGACAGTGCGGGGGGGGGTGATATAATATAGCATACAAACTACAATTTTGGAAAAACTAAACTCTTACCTGCTACAAGCAGATTGCTCCGGATCGGCCTGGGACTGGTTCTAAGCGGGGCGATGGGCAATCTGATTGATGGGGTCTGACTTGGGTCGGTAACTGACTTCATTGACGTGCTTCTCTGGGGAGCTTTCGTTGGCCAACCTTCAACATCGCTGATGCCTCGCTGACCACAGGTGTAGTTGTACTGATCATCTGCCTGCCGATTATGGCGAAAGATATGGAATAGTTCAGCATTGGGAGGGGGTCAGCCGTCAGCCTTTAGCTTTCAGTAGCACCCACAAGCTGCGATCACTTTGATTGAAAGCATCAATGCTGACTGTTGGAGTGTCTTTCCCTAAACTGCAAGGATAGTGGCGGGGGTGAGAAATGGTAGAGAGGAAAATATTCTCAATTCCACTGGTGATGTTGCTGGTCATGAGCTTGGTTGCTATTGGCTGCCCGCGGCCAGTGGAGCCGATAAAAATAGGCGTTATTGGGCCGATGGAGTTTATTCAAGGCAGGCATCACTGGTATGGGGCGGTCTTGGCAAAGGAGGAGATAAATGCGGGGGGCGGTATATGGGTAGGAGCAGATAGAAGGCCGATAAGACTAGTAAAAGCCGACTCAAACGAGCTTCTCAGCGTTCGCGATGCCGTGGCGGCGATGGAGGAATTGATAGCGGTTCAGGGGGTTGACTTTGTAGTCGGCGGCTATGAGATAGTGGCGGCGCTGGCCATGCAGACCGTTGCCATGAACCATAGGACGATATGGCTGGGGAGTGGTGTGGCCGTGTCGGAGATGTGCCGAAGGGTTGGAAGGGATTACGAGAGGTATAAATACTGGTTCAGAGTCGGTCCGCCGAATTCGCTCCACCTGGGCCTGGCAAATGCCCTTATGCTGGAGATGGTAGGAAATGAAATACGGGAATTGGGGATCGAGACTCCCAGGGTTGCCATAGTGGCCGAAGAGGCAGCCTGGGTCGATCACTTTTGGATACTTGACTACTTTCCGCCGCTGATCCCCCCAGATATAGAATTACTCGGAATATGGCGGGTAGCACCGGACGCTAAGGATGTATCGTGTGTGCTCATGGAGATCAGAGAGGGTGGGGCACACATCATCCACTTGTTTGCCAAGGGTCCGGTGGGCATCACTTTTAGCAAACAATGGAATAAACTCCAAATTCCGGCTACTTTGCTAGGAATCAATCTGGAAGCGATGAAACGAGGCTTCTGGGAGGCAACCGAGGGAAGGGGTGAGTATACCATGTTCTGGCATACCATAGGTCGGGTTGAGATGACGCCCAAAACGATCCCCTTTCATGATAAGTTTGTGGAAAGGTTCGGGGAGTATCCTTTTATCACGGCAGTTACCTATGATGCGATATACCTGTTGAAACAGGCAATCGAAGAGGCAGGAACTCTGGATCCAGACCCGGTCGTTGCTCAGCTTTACAAGATAGACTACCAAGGGGCTTTTGGCAGAATAGTGTTTACTGAGCGCGATTTTTATCAGGCCGGCTACGCACTTCCCCATTGTCTAAAGTGGGGCCCAGGGTATGCCACAATGCTCGGTCTCCAATGGCAGGACGGCAAGCCCAGAGCTGTTTGGCCCTGGGAATGGGAAGGCGTAACCCATGAGGGCACGCTAGAATACAGACTGCCACCGTGGGTGATAGAGTACTGGAGGGAATGAGGAAAGATCGTATGTCCAGGAAGTCGTCAGGAGGAAAGGAGAAATGATTGAAATAAACATAAATCCAATTATGTTGGAAGAGCCTGTGCGGATATCCTGGTACGGGGTTTTCATTATCGCTGC
Source organism: Dehalococcoidia bacterium (assembly GCA_023271515.1). Classification (GTDB taxonomy): domain Bacteria; phylum Chloroflexota; class Dehalococcoidia; order SZUA-161; family SpSt-899; genus BS503. The sequence goes on from JALPXQ010000085.1 coordinate 2,798, forward strand.
TATCATCCTGGGCCTATCTCTTGCTCTCAAGTTGGCCAAGAGATATGAAGTTACTCCTTCTCAAATCTTGTCCTTTTTTGTGGCCGCTTTTCTGGGAGGGATAATAGGTGCCCGCCTGGTTCATGTTGTCTGCGCACTTGATTTTTATCTGGCTCATGCGGAGCTTATCCCTCAGATCTGGCTCGGAGGGTTCTCTCAATTCGGGATGATCCTGGGAGGGCTGGTCAGTGTGGTAATATATGCTTACTGGAAGAAATGCCCTCTCATCAGGTTCCTGGATCTCCTTCCGGTGCCGCTACTCGTTGGGATTTCCATTGGGCGGGTGGGATGCATTATCCAGGGATGCTGCCATGGAGGTCCTACTGATCTCCCCTGGAGCTTTGTTTTTCTCCATCCTGATAGTTTCATCCCCCGTGACCTTCTGGGAGTGCCGCTTCACCCAACCCAAGCTTATGAGATAGTATGGTTTCTTGCCCTTGCCGGCATCCTTTTAGGGCGGCGCAAGCATCTTCAACCCATTAAAGGGCTGTCCTTCTTAATCTTCTTAGTAGGACATTCTGTGGGGCGTTTCCTGATATTCTTCACCAGAGGGGACCACCCTGAACTCCAGGTGGTAGCGGGATTGACACAGGCCCAAATCATCGCCGTGGTGATTTTCCTCATCGCCATCTCCGTCTTGATAGCTCGCTGGAGAAAAAGCCAGGAATGTCCCACTGAAAACGCCACTCGCAGCTAGTGCCCCGTCACTCTTTAAGTATATTGCTGTCGAGAAAGGCTTGAGTTCACCAGGTCTCGTCCCTACAGGAAGAATGACAATGCCTATATTGAGCAGAAAAAGCCCATGTGAGGAAAGTGTTCGGTTACCTGAGGTATGATACCGTGGCCGAGATCATCATTATGAATGACCTCTACCAAGGTGACTTGAGGCTATACAAGAACTTCTTCCAGCCAGTGATGAAACTGGTGAGCAAGGAAAGGATTGGAGGGAAGCTAAAAAGAAAATATGACACGCCTAAGACACCGTATCAGAGACTCCTGGACTCAGGGCAGATATCAGAGGAAGCCAGAAAGAAACTTGAGGAGGTCTACCTCAGCTTAAACCCGGCTCAACTAAAGAGAAGCATCGATGCTAAATTAGACGAGCTCTACCACAGATATCAGCAGAAAAGGGGTTCTGACCAGATCAATCCGATGAAGAAAATCAAACCTCATACGGTTACATCTTTCATGATACAACAACCTAGAGTTGGGGTTACCTGCTTAAATGATTTGACACGCCTGCCAGGCCTGTCCTCAGGTCGCCCTCAAGAACCTTCACCATCTTGTGCTCTGGTGGTTCATAGCGGTAAACGCCCGGGGCGAGGTTTTCCACATCTCCCACCACCAGGTAGGCGTCCAACGCATAGGTGGCTCGCGCTGAGGGCGTGGTCCGGAACCCTTCGCGATCCGTAATCCCTTGAGCGGCCCAGAGGAGCTGCGATACCTCCTGAAGGGTTAGCACTTCACCGCTATAATCCCTGACGGACCGTCTCCTGAGCAGGGTTTGCTCAATCGAGACATCACTATCATGCTGGGGCTCTGGGAGCCTTAGCTCGATCTCAGGTGAGATCCGCCGCGGGGCTGGTTTCTTTCTCGGCAGCAGACAACCCAGCAGCAAGGAGGCTGTTGCTAACATCATTATCAGTATTGTCAGTGAACCCTTACCCCGCTGTTTGGTCTTGCCTGCTACCGTCATCTTTCCACCTCCTGCGCGGCGTATCTAGTTGAGTTGCCAATTTAACAGTATAGATAACCGCTTTTGTCCAACAGCGCAGGCTTTTGTTGCCCGACCATTGCACATTGTGGACATTTGTTACGTCAACATCCGAGGAGCAGC
>JALPXQ010000086.1 GCA_023271515.1 Dehalococcoidia bacterium
ACGAGCAGCTCCCTCGGCAATATTGCTGGCTATGGAAATTGCTGCTCGACGCATCTGAGATACTAGTCCAAACTGCTCCTCCCGTGGGAAGCTTTTTGTCATATCGTAGCAGATAACGGAAAGCTTCACCGCTTCTTTCCACACCTCCAAATCCTTGTGAGTCCTTATTGTCATTTACCAGTTACCATTCACTAGTCACTAGTCACTAGTCACCAGTTACCCCTCACTCATTACCCTTCACTTATGCGGCGGTCTGTTCCAATCAAAGGGCTCTCCTGTCTTCGGGTCTATTATAGCACAGTCGTTCCAGGGGCGGCGCTCCTCATCAGGGTTTTGGTAATCATAAAGCCTGGTGGTAAAGTAAACCAACAAGGATGGCTCGCTGGATACGGCCTTTGTTCCATGCCAATAAGTGCCTGGGATTCTCACCACCTGGGGCTTGTGGGAGCTTGATATGACTTCGACAAGCTTTCCTCTGGTATCAGGCGAATCTTCCCTATCATCATAGGCACAGATTTTCATCGCGCCTTGAAGCACCAGGAAATAGTCAACCTGCCCCCTCAAATGGCGATGCCAGGCTCTTATTATTCCTGGGTAGCTAAAGGATACATTAGCCTGGACTATCTCGTCCCCTCCAAGAAACTCTTTCCAGTCCCTTCTTAAGGCTTCGGAGAAGAAGCCCCTTTCGTCGGGAATTAGCTTTAAGTCATAAGTCTTTACGCCGGGTAGGTCATATTCTCTTACTTCCATAGTAAATACTCCTATTTGATATGACCTTTCTCCTTAAGATAATCTTTAAGTGCTTCCTGCCAGGGTCTCATATCATTCATTTCTAAGAGCCTTAGATGATAGTTATCTAGCACTGAGAAGTGTGGCCTTTTAGCTTTTTGGGGATACTGGTCTGAGGTTATGGGAATGACAGGGGTTCTTATTCCTGCTAGGTTTAATATCTCCTTACTGAACTCATACCAGGAACAAGCTCCTTTGTTGGTGATGTGAAAAATTCCGTAGTATTCCGTATGGATAAGCTGGGCTATCTTCTCTGCTAAGTCCTTAGTGTAGGTAGGCGAGAATATCTGGTCGTTCACTACTCTTAGCTCATCCCTCTCCTTAGCCAGCCTCAGCATGGTCTCCACAAAGTTTCCTCCCTTGCCGCTAGCGCCGGCAACGCCAAAGAGCCCGGAGCTTCTAATAATGAAATGCTTAGAGCAGAGATGGCGAACCAGGTTTTCGCCTGCCAGCTTTGATTTGCCATAGACGTTTGGAGGAATGGGAAAGTCGAACTCGGTGTAAGGAGCGGTGCGGGGCTCGCTTTCTCCTCCAAAAACATAGTCGGTGCTAATGTGAACCAGCTTGGCGCCAAACTCCTGGCAAACTACAGCTACATTTCGAGCTCCCAGGGCATTTACCGAAAAAGCCTTATCTTGCTCAGTTTCGCAATCATCTACCCTGACATAAGCTGCGGTATTAATCACCACATCCGGCCGGTGCCTGGTAAAAGCAGTTTTTACCGACTTCATATCGGTAATCTCTACTTCCCGATGCGTCAGTGGAACAAGTTCGACTGAGATTAGCTCCCTCAAGAGGTCGCTTCCCAGTTGCCCACTTGCTCCGATTACAGCTACCTTGATGGGACTCCTTCCTTATCCAACGCTTTCGGTTTGGAGTGTCACGCTGACTTCACCTGGCCGGAGTAAATTCGGATTTAGCATGCAGGGCATAGCGTGTAGCGTGTAGGTGGGGCTATTTACTACGTACTACCCGCTACCCGCTCTTTGGGAGTACATCCTCTCATAATACTCAACATATTCCCCGCTCTTAACTCGCTGCCACCAGGACTGATTTTGGATATACCACTGGACGGTTCCCCTGAGTCCCTCCCCAAGGAGGATGGCCGGCCTCCAACCCAATTCACGCTCTATCTTTGAAGTTTCCAGTGCGTAGCGCCGGTCGTGGCCCGGGCGATCGGCGACAAAAGTAATCAGGGAGCGGGGCTTACCCATTATAGCGAGAATACAATGCACCAACTGTAGGTTAGTTTCCTCGCAGTTCCCGCCAATATTGTATATTTCACCTGGCTTACCTTGCTGTATGATAAGGTCAAGAGCGCGGCAATGGTCTTCTACATGGATCCAGTCACGCACATTTAGCCCATCTCCATAGACAGGAATCTCCTTACTCTCCAGGGCATTGGTGATAACAAGGGGGATAAGCTTTTCCGGAAACTGGAAGGGCCCATAATTATTGGAGCAGCGAGTAATAACGACCGGCAAACCATAGGTATGATAATACGCCCGACATAAACAATCGGCCGCTGCCTTGCTCGCCGCATAGGGACTGTTGGGCAAAAGAGGCGATTCTTCGGTAAACTTACCTGGCGCTCCCAGTGATCCATAGACCTCGTCGGTGGATACCTGAAGGAATAGCTTTACCTTATGCTGTCTTGCCCCTTCAAGAAGTACCTGTGTTCCCTGAACATTAGTTCTAATAAAAGGTGATGAATCCAGGATGCTTCGATCAACATGGGATTCAGCAGCGAAGTTAACTACCACATCAAAGCCCTGACCCAACAGCTTATCAACAAGTTCCCTATCGGTAATATCGCCTTTGACGAAGTGATATCCAGGGTTACCTTCGACATCCCCCAGATTCTCTAAGTTCCCGGCATAGGTGAGCTTGTCCAGGTTGGTCACTTCCCAATCGGGGTGCTCACGCAATAGGTAACAGACAAAGTTGCTCCCGATAAACCCGGCCCCGCCGGTTACAAGAATCTTCATCATTTGTTAGCTCCTTCACAGTTCTACCTTAGCATCGTCGCCGACAAAACAGCGCTACCCTCTATTAGCATGACCATCTCATTGGAGTAATTGGTTGATCTCCTCATCAGTTAGTCCCAGTTGCTTGAAAACTACCAGACTATATTCCGGGCGCAATTCCTCCTTCCCCCATAATACGGGTGCTTTAAGTACTTTCCCGCTAACTTCTCTCTTATAAATAACATGGTCCCCTTTTCCTCGTCGGTCAAAAGATGCTCCTGCCTGCTCCAGCAATTTAACCAACTTCTTGGTGGACATAGCCGGGATTTTGGCTCTTTTAGTCATAGGCGACAACTCTTAAACGAGGTAATTCTTCTTCCTCCGGAGCCTCTTCACCCTCAGAAAGAAACTCATGAAGTAACTCTAAGGAGATATGTCGTTCTGGGAACACCCCTGCTTCAGTGGAATTGATGTAGGAATCGATGGCATCTCTTACACTGGATATAGCCTCCCCCTTAGTAGCTCCGCAGCCTACTACGGTTAACTCCAGACATAATGAGACATACTGATCCCCAGATTTCTTTAGAATAATAGTATATTCTCTCATTATCTACCTCCTATCTTATGAATAAGCGTTCAGCCGTCAGCTTCCAGCCATCGGGAATAAATCCCTGTTCTACTTGAAATCCCTTACTCGGAATTGCTGAATGCCGACCACTGATACCTGAACACTTACTATAATTCTACTCTGGCATCGTCGCCGATGAAAAGCCTTACCGCTTTGAAGTTCTGCTCCCCTTTGACCACCTCAGTGCTCCTACCGATGACACTATCAGCCAGACGCTCGATTTTCAGGATGCGGGAGCTCTCCAGTATCACCGAGTGCTCTATTGATGAATTCTCAATCACCGTATTGGCTCCAATGCTGGTAAAGGGACCGATAAATGAATTCCTGATTCCGCAATCTTCAGCGATGGATGCCGGCCCTCTTATGATACTGCTTTCTACCTTCGTCCCTCGCCTGACTTCCACCCTGCCAACGATCTGACTTTGAGAATCCACTTCGCCCTTAATATCTCGCTTCAGGTAATCATCAAGGACGACCCGGTTTGCCTCAAGGAGGTCGTCCTTCTTCCCGGTGTCAAGCCACCAGCCTCTAAGGATATGGCTTCTAACTTCCCTCCCCATTTCCAAAAGCTTCTGTATGGCATCGGTTATCTCCAGTTCTCCCCGCCAGGAAGGCTTTATTTGAGCTATAGCTTGATGGATCTCAGGGGTAAAAAGGTAAATGCCTACTAAAGCCAGGTTGCTTTTTGGCTCCTTAGGCTTCTCCACCAGGTGCATCACTCTGCCTGAGGCATCAAGTTCGGCCACACCGAAAAGACGAGGGTCGGGGACTTCCTTAAGCAAAATAAGAGCATCGGGATGGAAGCTGTTGAATTCCTCAACAAACCCCTTAATGCCGCCTTCAATGAGGTTATCGCCCAGGAACATTAAGAAAGGGGAATCGCTGAGGAAGTCGCGGGCGGTTTTGACGGCATGGGCGAGTCCCAGAGGCTCGGTCTGGAGAATGTAGGTGATCTGAGCACCCCACCTTGAGCCATCGCCCACTGCTTCCTTTATCCAGGAGCTGGTCTCCGGCGAGATAATGATGCCAATGTCGGTTAGACCAGCTTCTCTAATCTGCTCCAGGACATAGAACAAAATCGGCTTATTGGCGACAGGCAAAAGCTGCTTTGCTATAGTATTGGTGAGGGGCTTAAGCCTCGTGCCCTTGCCGCCGGCCAGGATTATTGCTTTCATTCTCTTTTCGTGTGACGTGTGATTGGTGATTGGTTATTTGTTTTTCTTCTTTGCCGAGTGGATTAACCCTTGCAACATACGTGAAACCATATTTGCTTGTGCACTTACC
>JALPXQ010000087.1 GCA_023271515.1 Dehalococcoidia bacterium
AATTATGCGCGCTCAGCCGCGGCGCCTTTTCCCCCGGCATCTGAGGATGCCGACTCCTCGGATGCCTTGTCTTCTTGAAACTGTTCAACTACCCTATGTCACCCTGAGCCTGAACGCAGTGAGGGAGAAGGGTCTCCGAGGTTCTTCCCGGGCATAAGGCGTTCAGCCAGTATATTGACCGTCCCACCCGACTTCTGGACTATACCCTCCACCACCAGCAAAGGCTCCATGCGAGCTACCCGGCGATACTTTTCGTAGACCTTTGGCCTCACCACTATGTTAATCAGACCATGCTCGTCTTCGAGGGTAAGGAATAGATGGCCCCTGGCTGTGGCCGGTTTTGGCGGCAGATCACGTAGCCGGCGGTGCGAACACGGCTATTAGATAACAGGCTTTCAATCTCACGGCTGCTAAGGATGCCATCAGTACGCAGTAGTTGCATCGGGTGATAGCGGCATGATAACTCATAATCTTCGTCCAGGCTACATCACCAACACCCTTAACATACTTGAAGCCGAGCCTGATCTTCCCATCTTCTATGGTGCAGCGGTCTTCGCTCTTATTTACATCCACCGGCAGCACCTGTATCCCGTGACGCCTGGCATCGTTCACTATAACCTCCGGGGAGTAGAAGCCCATGGGCTGGTTGTTAAGGAGAGCGCAGTAGAAGTTGAAGCCTGGGATGGAGATAGGTCACCTTCTCCAGGCCTTGCCTCCTCCGGAGATAGGGGTGAACCGTATTGCCCTGCAGCGGTCCCGGCCTCACAATAGTCACCTCAATTATGAGGTCCTCAAGACAGTGCGGTTTTGATTTGGGCAACATCTGCATCTGGGCCCTGCTTTCCACCTGGAAGACGCCAATGGTATCAGCGCGGCAAATCATATCATAGACCTGAGGATCATTTACCGGTATCTTATCCAGATTGAGGTCCATGCCTCGGTGCCTCTCGATTAGCTCCCGGGCCTCTTGAATGAGCGACAACATCCTCAATCCAAGGAGGTCGATCTTGATCAGTCCTACATCCTCGATATCATCCTTATTCCACTGGGTTACCACCCTGCCCTGAGCTGCCGCCGGCTCCAGAGGGACGATATCAATCAGTGGACAGGAACTCACCAGCATGCCGCCAACGTGAATGGATAGGTGCCCGGGGAAGTCGGCAACCTGTTCGCAGAGCGCAAGGAACATCTGCCAAGCAGGGCTTTCAACGCTATCCTTGAATTCACTGATTCTAAGCATCTCATCCCTCAGGTTTGCTGCGGAATAGGTATCGAGGGATTTCGCCAGCCGGTGGATTACGTGTTGGGGCATGTCTAAGGATTTACCCACATCTCTTACGGCCTTCCGGGCCTGGAAGGTAACTACATTACACACCATAGCGGTATGCTCCTCGCCGTATTTGCGGTAAACATACTGGATAAGCTCCTCCCGGTGATTGGTGGAGATGTCGATATCGATATCAGGGGTGCCCTTCATCTCCTCGTTGAGGAAACGCTCGAAGAGGAGGTTATGCCTTAAGGAGTCAATCCTGGTTATTCCCAGGAGATAGGCGACGATGGAATTGGCAGCCGATCCTCTGCCCTGAGCCGGTATGCCGTTCTGCCTGGCATGGTGCATAATGTCCCAAACGATAAGAAAATATCCGGCCAGGTTCATCCTCTGGATTACCCCCAGCTCGTGCTCAAGTTGCTCTATCACCTGCTCACCAACCGGCTCATATCTTTCCTCGGCGCCCTGGCGGCAGAGTTCCCTCAGGTAGCTCATTGAGGTTTCGCCTGGTGGCACAGGGAAATCGGGGAAGCGGTACTCCTCGAGGTTGAGGTCGACATGGCATCTCTCGGCAATTACCAGCGAGTTAGAAACCGCCTCCGGATAGCGGCTAAAGAGGAAGGTCATCTCGTCTTGAAGCCGGTATCCCTCAGGCGTGGCATAATGGACGTTATTGGTGGCCACGTAGCCAATCCCTGCTTGTCTGGCGATATTGACGAGCTTATCGCAGAGCCGAGCCTCACCGGGAAGAAGGTGTCTTTGGAGTTCAATCCAGAAGTTATCCCCTCCAAATAGGGCCCTATATCTTTGGGCCGCCCTCGAGGCCTCGTCCAGCTTATTCTGCAGGAGATATGTGGCCACCTCGCTCTTCCGGCATCCGGAGAGACAGATGAGGCCTTTGCTGTGACTGGATAACGTCTCCCAGTCCAGTGAGGTCCTGGTTTTCTTTGAGTGGCTGATGAGGCGGCAGAGGTTAGAATAGCCAGCCTTGTCCTCGGCAAAAAGGGTTATATGATACCCTCCATCCAGGGCCACCTCAACGCCGATAATTGGCTTTATCCCCTGCTCCCAGGCCGCTTTATAGAACCGAACTAGGCCCGGCGTAGAGGCATCCCCGGTTCAACCCCGCAGGCGGCTGCCTCGGGCGAGGCATCGTAAACCGGCTTTGACTCGAATGACGAGCCGCCGATGACTAACGGCCGCCGGCCCAGTTGAGGGTCGTGAGTCACCGCTATCTGAATAGCAAAACTGTGGATCAGAACACAGGCAACCCTCATCTACTCCCCCTTACAGCTTCCTTAAGACTCCAATCACCCTACCTTGAATCTCGATATTCTCCGGGAGGTGATAGATCGGCGACATCATCCTGTTTGCCGGCCTGAGGCAAACTCTTCCCTGCTCACGATAAACCCTCTTCAGGGTCACCTCCTGCTCATCCCTCAGCCATACAGCAGCCATCTCGCCGTCATCAACTGTGCTTACCTGCTGCATCAACACTACGTCCCCATCATCGATAAGCGCATCGATCATGGAGGTGCCTTTTACCTTGAGGGCGTAAACACCCTCTTTACCCTGGATCATATCCTGGGGTAGTTCGAGCGTCTCTTCAGGGGCAGCAGCCCAGGTATCGGCAATTGGCACCGGTATCGGTGCGCCGGCGGCGATTGTTCCCAGTAAAGGGACATCAATAGTAACCGGCCGTTCCTCTTCAGCAAGGCGTATACTCCGGAACACCTGAGGATCACGGTAGATATAGCCCTGCTTTTCCAGCATGTTCAGGTGGTGCTGAACCACTGATGGCGTTAGTAACTAGTACCTTGTCACTCTTTAATTAATGGATAGAGGCGTTTGAGTTTTATGCGGGCATCTTTTGTAGTAAACTGCCAGTCGACACCTTTCTGTTGCTCGTTTCGTCTCTTTTCCCACGCTTTGGTTTCATTGCCCAGCGTTTGGATATCCGGAATTCGCCGATCAAGGCATTGCGTTGTCAGGGCGCTCAACTCGATTTCGGCGATATTTAGCCAGCTCCCATGCTTTGGCGTATAGTGAATTTCAAGACGCCTGGCAAGCTGTCGCGCCACTTCAGGTGGGAATGCTTCATAGAGAGAGCCGAGCTTATGCGTGTTCAGATTGTCACACACCAGACGCACTCGTTCAGCTTCAGGATAATTGACCTCCAGGAGACTTTTGATCGCATAGGCCCAGTCGAGCCCGGTCTTACGCTCTCTGACACTGACCCCGCGACGTCCATTAAGAGGTTCAGTGAACATGAATACGTTGGCTGTACCATTGCGTTCGTATTCGTAGTTCACACGCGCCGGTTTCCCCGGCTCAGCCGGAAGTGGGTCTCTCCTTTCCTTGATCAGTTGCACCGGTTGTTCATCCATACATACCAACGGAATCTGTGGATCATATGGCAAGTGATACAATTCCAAGACATCCTCCATTCGTGCCACGAACTCGGCATTCTGCTCCGGAGGGATGACCCACGATTTGCGCAAATGTGGCTTCAGCTCGCTTTTTTTAGAGTCCGCCTCACGGTTTCATATGAAAGCGTGTCTACAATCTCCAATTCCACCACTTTATCTGCCAGGAGGCGCAATGTCCACCGATTGCGTCCCTCCGGCGGCTTGCTGCAACTCAGGGCTATCAGCCGTGCCTCCGCTTCTCCATCCAGTTTCCTCTTGCGAGGACCACGATCTCGCCTCTTACGATTCAGAGCCCCTTCTAAGCCTTGCTCCACAAAGCGCTGCCGGATACTGCCAACCGTTTTCGTATTCACCGAAAAAGCCTCTGCTATTTGCGCATCCCTCCATGCCGGCCCATCAACATCAGCCTTCAGCAGGATGTTGGCGTGTTTGATTTTATACGCTGCCGCCTTTCCCTTTCTGGTCAACTCCGTTAATTGCTCGCGTTCTTCCTTGGTAAGACGTACTACATACTTCTTCATGTCGTTCTCCCATCTGATAGAGTCCCACTTTAACAGACGAAATAACGACTCATTTTGTTCCATTCTTTAAGGGTGACAAGGTACTAGTATCACGACTCAGCTGCCCAAGCGGTTGGAATCTGTCTTCCTCGTTTGGTACGATCAAAATCGCTGTCAAAACTTACTAATGTCAGGTCATATTTTTCGGAGATCACATATTGATAAGCATCGTCAAAGTCCAAATCAAATTCTTTTGCTCGGGAAGCCAAGGTTTCAATATCAGAGATTGATATTCTCAACAGCCGGAATCCACCAGTTACGAGTAGATCATCAACAAATCGTTTGAAGATTTCAGGCAGATTACGGTGAAACAAGATAATCCCGATGGAATAGAGCGAAAATTCGGAGATGTGAAGTTTCTCTCTCGAAGTGCCCCGCAAGAATTTCTCAACCTCCTCCGCGTTATC
>JALPXQ010000088.1 GCA_023271515.1 Dehalococcoidia bacterium
GCAAAAGCCACGTGCTTAAGAAGGATTATGGCTTTTCTAACCTGGAGGAAATATTGCATGTGACAAGGGGGCCTGCACATGAAAATGCCCCGATTCTTGCATACGATTTCTAACATAAAAGATTTCTTAAAGAGTAACCCTGTATTTGTAATTCTCCTTTTAGTGCTTATTCCGATGGATTTTACTGAGGCACTAAGTGTAGAGTTTTTGGGGCTCTTTATGAAAGACCTAGGGTTTGCTCCTCTGATCATATCGACTATTTTAGCTATTATATCCGTGCCAAGCCTGCTCTTACCGCTGCTGGGGATTCTCGTCGACAAATTCGACAAGAAAAAGGTGCAAATTATTGGCTGTGCAGCCGCTGCCGCGGGCACATTTATCTTCGCATTTGCTGAAAACCCTATCATCTTTGCACTGGGCAAATTGTTGGCAGTTACCGGTGCTGTAATCTTTTTGAAAGCAAATTTTGTCTATGTGGCGAGCATCATTCCAAAGGAATATCTAGGAAGGGTATTCGGTATAAAGTCATCGGTTATGAGCTTTGCAGAACTCGTCGGACCTTTAATCGCAGGGGCACTCTACCGATGGTATATGAGGGGCCCTTTTATCACAGCAGGTATGCTTGCTGTTTTATCTTCCCTGATTGCATTTCGCCTTCCACGCATAAAGAATGGTAAGCCCGAACACAATAGTACTGCTACTTCAAATGAAGCTGAAAGTCCCCAATTTTCGACGGTGGCTTTCCTCAAAGAGCATTTGAGAAAGGTCATAGGACTTACCCTGATAGGCCTCGGAGGCGTGGCAATCCACACGGGCGTTCTCTTTGCAGTTATCTATATGCGAGAGGCATTTCAAGTTGACGAATTAGCTATTGGCTCGGCCCTAGCCTTCATGGGCCTTACATACCTGATCACGCCACCTCTTTTGGGTAGCATCGTGGACAGGACAACAAAAATAAGGCTATGGATGTTGATTAGTTCGATCAGTGGCGGGACATTGTTTCTGTTTCTTCCCTTCATTCCAGCATTCGGTTGGGTGTATCTTCTAATCCTGATGACCGCTCTATCCCCACTGGTTCATGTCGCCCAGAGGGTCTTGGTGGCAAACATGTTCCCTAAGAATTATTTGGGGAGAGCCACAGGGGCTATAGGGACCATAACTGCACCTTTAATGATCGTCCTTCCTTTTATATGTGGATTCATCTGGGAGATATTTGGTTTAAGGTGGGTGTTCACAGCGAGCTTCGCACTTATGTTGATTTCAGTGATTACAGGTTTAATCATAATGGGAGCCAGGAAGGCTGAACTGAAAGAGTGATTAGCGGAAGGGAAAGCATTGGGAGGTAAGGTCCTTGATAAGAGGCAGCGATGTGACTCCTTGGCAAGAGAATGCAATTTAGGGTGGTAGGCATTACCGCTATTAGTTTTTCAAAGAACTTAAGGTACCGTGAAACAGAATCATCCTTTTGCAGGGGTTTTAAGACCTCACCCGACCTGAATCCGGGAGGTTGGTGGAATCATTAGAATGGAGGTAGCGAAAATGACCGAATTGAAGCAGGTGTATGTGTGCGAGATCTGTGGCAATATCACTGAGGTGTTATCCACTGGAATGGTGAACTGGTCTGTTGTGGGGAACCGATGGATTTGCAGCAGGAGAAAGCAGCCGATGCTGGTCGGGAAAAGTACGTACCGGTGATAGAGGAAACTGATAGCGGAATAAAGGTCAAGGTTGGCGACGTTCCCCATCCAATGGAGGAAAAGCACTATATCGAATGGGTGGAGATAATCGCCGGCGGCAAGAGTTGCCGGATATTCCTCAGCCCGGGGCAAAAGCCGGAGGCAGAATTTGACATTAAGCCCCAGAGAGTAACCGCCAGAGAGTATTGCACCTTCACGGTCTGTGGAAATCTGCGCTATAATTGATAGCGACGGTGGTTGGCGGCAGCAAATCGGAAATGAGGAGGCTGAAGATGAGTGGGGCACTTAAAGCAAAGCTCCAGGTAAACAAGATCTCCATCGAGATGAATCCCTTCGTCGAAGAGTTCCTGGCTCAGATCGCGGTCGGTGTTGTTGCCTCGCTGAAAGGGGCAGAGGATGTGCAGACCCTGGAGATTCGTCAGGAGAAGGGCAATGTGAAGATCACCGTCAATGGGAGTGATGTTCCTCTCACCCCTTTTCCCAACGACATCATCTGTAGCACCCTGATCGGCCTGGTCTCTTCATTGAAAGAGGTGGATGATATAGAGAGCCTGGATATCAGCGTTGAGGTGCAGTGATTCACAAGCGACACAGCCGATTCCTTCATGCCCCTCCTCTTTTAAAGAGAGTGTCGAGGTTGCTGGTGAGCTGGGTGGTATCCAGCCAGGGAGCTCCCCCCTTAATGATATCCAGGTTGACAAAGGTCTCGGTTCTCAAGATGCTGGGGATGGCGGAGATCTCCCTTTCGATGAAGTGAAAAAGCTCCTCTGATGACCGGGTCATGATTATGGCCATGAGGTCATATCTACTGGTGACAAACGCCAGGTAGCACACATTTGGCTTCTGAGCCAGATCATCGGCCACCTTTCTGAGATCTGCCATCCTCACCTGCAGACCCATGATGCTGATGAAACTGTAGCCCAGTTCACGCGGATTGGGCACGGCAACTATTCTTACTTCCTGTCCTGAAGGTCTTTGACCCTCTTGCGCACTGTACCTTCAACAACCCCCAGCATCCGGGCAAGGTCTACATAGCTCTGCCGGTTGCTCCTTTGCAGCTCCTGTATCAGTTTGCGATCAAGCTCATCGATCATCTCAGCCTTACTTACAAGAACTAATTGTATCACTATGACTCTCACTTCACTACCATATTTCCTCAGCTTTGCTTTACCTGTTTAAGAGACAGGCTGGTCTTCTTTTTGTGATTTAATCGATAGACTGTGCTTGGGGAAATCCAAATACTGGTTAAGTCCTGGAAGATGCTGGTTGCTCTGCGAACGGGAAGGGTAACGCTGAGGGCGGTGATCCCTTTCTGAATGCTTCTGCTCCATGCGGAACGGTCTAGTCCTAAATGTCTATCCAGAGGAGAAATCCACTCGCTACAAGTGCGACAGCTATAGTAGGCCCGTTGAAACCTTGCCTCACCTTCCAGAGTTTGAGCGTACCGGCTTCAGCATGCTCCTCATTCCAAAGCATTATCTCGTCATATATCCGGGCTGCCTCGGCCAAAAAGGTTTCTCTTCGATCATTTGCCATGCTTCGTCTCCTCGCTAGAATTCCTACTGCTATTCTATCTCCTTTTCCGCAAAAATGAAACACCCCGCGGTCTTGACAAGTTACGAATTCCGTGCTAGACTAACACCACTCGTATTTTCTATTGGGGAAAAAGGTCTTCCAAAAGGATAAGGGAGTGTTTTTCCTGTAGCGCAAATGCATGAATCATCCTTACAGCGGATGAAGAACCGGCCTGGAATTTGGTTTATGAAGCGCCGCTACATTGTTTTTTGCAATAGTCCTCCAGATTCAGGCCTGGCTAGAAGAAGGTTTTTCTTGAGGAAAGCCTGGGGAGGTAAGAGATTGTGAGACGCGACTTATCTTCAGTTGCTAAGAGGAACAGAAGCTCAACCATACCGGAGGTGTTATTACTAAGCAGAAGCAAGGTAGAAGAGCTCCTTGATACGGGTGAGGTGTTAAAAGCCGTCGAACAGGCGTTTGTCTTCCAGGCAAAAGGAAAAGCTTTAATGCCTCCCAAATTGTATTTGGAACTGCCACAATATCAGGGTGATTTCAGGGCCATGCCGGCTTATATCGATGGGAGCGCTGGGGTAAAATGGGTCAGCGTGTATCCGGATAACTGCAGGCGCGATTTGCTAAGCGTGGTTGCCACAATTATCCTCTGCGACCCCAACACCGGCTATCCTCTCGCCATCATAGACGGTACGTATATTACTGATATGAGAACAGGAGCGGCAGGGGGTGTAGCGGTCAAGCACCTGGCCAGGAGAGACTCCTCCATTATTGGGATAATCGGAGCCGGCATGCAGGCCAGAACACAACTCCTGGCCATAAGCGAAGTGCTTCCCAGAATTGACGAAGTAAAGGTATTTGATCAATGCGAAGATGCCAGCCGAAGATACGCCGAGGAAATGGGGACAAGATTAAATCTGAACGTCCGGTATGCGGAAACCATCGGGGAAGCAACGGAGGCTGATATCGTAGTTACAACTACTCCTTCAAGAAAGCCGATTGTCAAGAGGCATCATATCAGGCCAGGAACTCACATCAATGCGATCGGCGCTGATGCCAAAGGCAAACAGGAGCTAGAAGCAGATCTATTGAAGGATGCGAAGATCATAGTTGATGAGATTGAGCAGGCTGCTCATTCAGGTGAGATTAACGTCCCCTTGTCCGAGGGTGTGATCACACTTAAGGGCATCTATGGCACCCTGGGCGAGGTGGTGGCTGAGAAAAAGAGAGGACGAGAAAACGATGAGGAGATTACCATCTTCGACTCTACCGGGCTGGCCATTCAGGATATAATCTGTGCTAAACTGGTATATGAAAAGGCCGTCGAAAGAGATGTTCCCGTCTTCGAGCTTTACTGACTTCCACGAAGATAAAAGGAGACAAGACGTGAAGAAGGCCACTTTGATGAAAACATTGATGGAGGAGGACTTACA
>JALPXQ010000089.1 GCA_023271515.1 Dehalococcoidia bacterium
GGATAAGCGGTGCCACAAAAGCGAAACCGATTATAAGGAAGTTTTTAAAAAGTGTAAGGAGGTTGAATTGATTTACTTGAAAGGAAGACCGGGTAAGATTGCCTATGGCTTTGGCAATTTCGGTGTGGCGATTTGTTTCCATGCGATAGGTACATATTTGATTTTTTTCTATGTTGATGTGGTCCACCTTGCTCCAGCACTGGTTAGTCTTGCCTTCTTGATTTCCTACGGCATTTGGAACGCCGTAAACGAACCGCTCGCTGGACACATCTCGGATAGAACTCGCTCTCGGTGGGGGCGCAGGATACCATTTATTTTGTTCGGTACGCCACTCATGGTATTACTCTTCGTTCTAGTTTGAACCCCGCCCACCGGAGGCGCACCGCTGGTAGTGATCTTCGATCTCCGGATGTTTTTCTATTTCTTAATCATCATAGCACTTTTCGACTTCATATTCACTTTGGTTGCTGTTCCGTATATATCGCTGTTTCCGGAGATGTTTGAGGGGCTTAAAGAGAGGGCCGAGGTGTCTATTTATAGACAGGTTGCCGCGATGGTCGGTGTAATAATCGCTTTTGCTGCGATGCCACTACTCGTAGACGTCCTAGCCGGGAGATTTGGGGAGTTCGGCGGGTGGACCGGGGCGAGTGCCATTCTTGGTTTCGGCGCCGGGGGGGCCTTCCTTCTTTCTTTGCTTGGAAGTCGGGAACGAAGGGAGTTCAGCATAGAAAAGGCGCTACCATTCATTACGTCACTTAAACTCACTATTACCAACCGGTCTTTTTTCACATTTGTGTCTGCCAGTTTAATGATAAGTTTCATCTGGGGTTGGCTTTCGGCGATGGTTCCTTTTTGGGTAGTGTATGTGATTGGCGCCGGCCTGCCGGATATGGCTTATTTATTCCTCACTAAATTTATCGTCGCAATGGCACTTTATCCAGTTTGGTGGAAAATCTGCCTGCGTTTCGGCTCGAAGAAGACGCTCTTTTTATCCGTATCTCTATACGTCATATTTCTCCTGCCAATTTTAGTAATAGGCGATCTTTTGCAGGCGATGGTGGTGATGGCTTTCCTCGGAGCCGCCCTCTCGGGAACAACCCTTGTTAGAGATATAATGCTCAGCGACGTGATAGATGAGGATGAGACCATTACGGGCGTAAGAAGGGAGGGCATCTACTTCGGTACGTATGCATTCATCGACAGGTTCGCCTTGGTTTTGGTCGCCGGCGCTACCGCCCTCGTCCTCGGTTTGACCGGGTTTGTCCCTGATGTGTTCCCCCAGCCCCTCGTCTCTCTGGGCATCAGGCTTGGTATGACCATGCTACCGCTTGTGGCACTGGCTGTTTTCTTGTTTTCGCTAAAGCATTACCCGTTGGGGCGAGAGAAGGTCGCTGAGCTGAGGAAAGCACTGGACAAGCTCCATGCTGAAGATTCTGATTTATGCTTATAGCCAGAAGGTACGCTCTAGCCGTGTCATTGCCAAGAGGTGTGCTGAGGATGTAGTCTTCATGTGGCTTTCTGGCGTGCAGAAGCCAGACTTTTGCACTATCAGTGACTTTCGCAAGAGTAACATCAAGGTGCTGAAGAAACTGTTCAAGCAAGTGGTGCAGATTTGCCAGAGGTTGGGGATGGTGGGTCTGGGACTGGCAGCCATAGATGGGACAAAGGTAAAGGCAGTAGCTAGTGGTTACGGGGCAAGGACTCAAGATAGCCTCAAGGAAGTGCCCAAGGCTGTAATTTTCTCGCCCCACCCTGACGACGATATCTTGGCTTGTGGTGGGACTATTGGCCTTAGCCCTGGTTTACCATCAACTGACCGTCATAGGGATCGATTTAGCTTCAGAATTGGGCTAGATTGGGGTATTTTTGAAGCTGAGATTTCAATGTAGTCCCCATACATCCCTCAAATCAGGGTTCTCAGCTTCAATTTGGGCTAGGCAGTGGTAAACTTGGGCTGGGGCTTAAAGTCGATATTCAAGAACTCCCTCTGGTAGCATAATTGCCACTACGAAGGTTATTTTCTAGGGAGGGAGGGAGGTTCAAAGTTCTGGGGTTCAAGGTTCAAGGTTGGATTGATGAAGATTGGACGGTTTGAATTTAAAGATAAGGTAACCAACCCGTGAACCGTGAACCCCATTGTAACGATTTATGCAAATGACTATACTTTTAGGTGACAATTTGCACCACATCGTGGACTCTTTAGCTCAGGAATTTGCATAACATCGTGGACAGTACTAAGGCACTAAGGCACAACTTGCTTTCTTTGCAGAAGATATCCGAAGAAGAATTACGCCGCAGGGCCATGGAGCTTTACGACCGGAATGGGGAGGTTTCTGAAATTTGTGCGGCACTGGGTTGCTCAAGGAGTTGGTTTTATAAATGGTTAGATCGGCACAAGAACCAGGATGAAGTATGGTTCCAATCCCAACACAGCATAGAACAGGAAGTGGCTAGCAGTGCACATTTGCTTGTTTTGTTTGGTTGGCTATTGACTGATTACCATCCATGTGATACTTTGCAGTGGCGTATCTGTGGGCCGTCAAGCATTAACATGAGCCTAACCTTCTGAGCGTATGCTAGTAAGAAAAGCCAAAATCAAAGACTTGCCAAGAGTCACTGAACTTGCGGTGGCTTTACTGAAATACCACGAAAATCTTGACCCATATTTCACCGCCGCCAAAGACGTTGAAGCTGTCTATCTTAAGTTTTTCAAAACATGTATTTACTCTCCTAAACGGCTACTATTGGTTGCTGAGGAAAATAGCGAAATCGTGGGCTACGCACTTGGGGAAAGTGCTTCAAGACCACCTGTATTTAAAATAAGAAGAATAGGCGTGATAAACGATATGTTTGTGGTAGAGAAATTGAGAAAATGTGGCATTGCCAAGATATTCTTAGAACAACTGTTCATCTGGTTTAGAAGCAAGCAACTTGATTACGTACAATTAGGCGTTCACGTAAGAAACCAAACCGGCAAGAAGGTATGGGCGAAATATGGGTTTGAGGATTTTATGAGTACACAGAGAGCAGAAATAGGGATGGTTGGGACGAGGTTACGATGACCAGTATGAAGTGCACTAACGAGTGGTTTCCTCTAGAACTATAATGGATCTCGGGATGATACCAAGATGTGCCCATCTTAGGAAAGGGGTGCCGCCAGCCGCACAATCTGGCTTTTTGTTGACTAGGATGTCTTTCAAATTACAATTGCAATGTAAATCAGACGCGCAGGCCCTAGAAGAAACGGTAAGCTGAAGAATTGCCGTTTGGAGCAGGTGATAAGGTCGAAGTTATCGTGAGCAGTTGTGAGCCGGAGCAGGAAGGCAGAGCAGGTTGTCCCCTGCGCGGCAAACCGCTTCGTTGGACCCAGCCCTTTGACAGTGTTGCCGAAGGCGACTGGAGCACGCTCCGATGATTGTCCTCGATAAGCATGTTTGGGACTGGAGGGAACTCGAATGAAGGAAGAAGTATGCCGCTCGGCGTTCGAGGGATTCTTTGCAGAGTTTTACGACATTCTACACTTCTCCTACAAGCAGGACATCCCCTTCTTTGTAGAGATGGCAAGAAGATATGGACCTCTGGTGCTGGAGTTGGGCTGCGGAACCGGCCGGCTTTTGTTGCCGATAGCAGAAAGCGGGATCCCAATCGTCGGGTTGGATTCCAGTGACCAAATGCTGGCGATATGCAGAACAAAAATGAACGTCTATGACGAGCAGACAAAGGCCCGAATAACGTTGGTTCATGGAGACTGGGTTGATTTTCAACTCAACCAGATTTTCGCACTGGCATTTTTTGCCTGCAACACGTTCAATCTTTTGATATCCCAGGAACACCAGGTTAAAGCCTTGTGCAAAGTGTATGACCACCTGTCGGCGGAGGGCATCTTGATCATTGACAACTGTACACCGAACATTCAGGGGTTCATGGAGTCTAATGGCAAACAGGTCGTTTACGAATTCGTAAATCCAGCCAATGGGAACAAGATAATCGACAAGTATACCCCTCATTACGATTTCATCCAGCAATTGGAACACGCCGACATTGTCCTGGAAGAGTACAGCGAAGGCAAATTAGTCCGAACAGCCAGGACCAGAACGACATCCACATTTCTATTCCCGAGAGAGCTGCGACTCCTGCTGAAGTATTGTGGATTCGAGGTTCTGAATATCTGGAAAAACCACAACCAGGAGAGCTTCGATTCCGATGCCGGGGAAATAATTATCCTGGCGCGAAAGGCTTAGAATCGATGGCCAACTTCAGTAACAGAGCGGCACCTTATGTGGGCCGTGAGAAACAAGAGATGGGGGCAGTAGGAGTGATCAGACATGCGACTGGCCAACAACGTGTACGCCGTCCTGGATCTGGCACACCCGATAGGAGTTAACGCAGGGTTTGTGGTCACAGAAGAAGGTATCGTCGTCATTGATACCGGATGGACTCACTCTTCGGCCCTGACAATCCTGGGGTTTATCGAAGCAGCGGCACCCGGCAAGCCCATCAAGTGGGTCATCCTTAGAGAGCACCATTCCGATCATATCTTCGGCGCCTACGTCTTCAAGGCCAGAGGGGCCCAGATCATCGCCCATAGGCACACCAAAGAGT
>JALPXQ010000009.1 GCA_023271515.1 Dehalococcoidia bacterium
CAGGGCTGAGCGAGATTCTTCGGTCGCTTTGCTTCCTCAGAATGACAGAAGCGAAGGGCTCAGAATGACAGCAAGGTGATCGGTCATCTCTCGCGTGCTCCTCGATCCCGGGGTATCGGTGTGCTCCACCTCTCGATCCGCAACCTGCAATGCCCTGTCAAGGATTTCTATACCTTCGTCTACCTGTTCCTCCGTGATAATCAACGGCGGTGCGATGACCAGATTGTCATACCAGGCAGCGAAGTATAGCCCGAGCTTCAGCGCCTCCGCGGCTATTGCATCCGTCATCAGAACCTTACGAAACTTATCCGCCTTGGTGTTAAATCGTTCCTTTGTCTTTCTATTCTTCACTATCTCCAGCGCCCAGAAGTGTCCAATTCCCCTGGCATCTCCAATACACTCATGACGCTCCTCCAACTCATATAACCGCCTCTCCAGGTGCTTGCTGACCCTCTGAGGAAGTCCCGTTGCCATGAGCTTTTTGTATTCTGCCAGTGCTGCGGGGATAGCTGATAAGGCAAGCGGATGGAAGGAGTATGTGTGTCCATGACACATGATTTCCTCTTCAAAATAATCCGCAATCTTGCTCGTTGTCGCGGTAATTCCAACAGGGGTATATGCAGAGGTACATCCCTTGGCGATGGTCAATATGTCCGGGATGACATCCCAGTTTTGTACCGCCCATGCCGGACCGGTGCGGTAGAGACCGGTCATCACTTCATCGGCAATAAGCAATGCACCGTTTTCATCGCAGATCTCTCTTAATCGAGGGAGATATTCCGGTGGCGGAACCAGCCTGCCGTTCGTGCCGACCACCGGCTCAACAATCACCGCAGCCACATTCCCTTCTTCCTTAATCATGTAGTCTACATATTCAACACATTGTATCTTACAATCGGGATAACCCAGCCCAAAGGGACACCGGTAACAGTAAGCATCCGGAGCGAAGACCACACCCTCTACCGTACATCTCGCCCGTTCGGCGTACCATCGTCTCGGGTCACCCGTAAACGAGATGCCTGCGGCAGTTGCGCCATGATATGAATGATACCTTGAGATTACCTTATACTTGGGCGCCGAATATTGCCTCAGCATCTTCAGTGCTGCCTCATTCGCCTCCGTTCCCGATGTGGAGAAAAAGAACCTATCCACACCGGCCGGCATGACAGTAAGCAAAGCTTCAACTGCCGCTTCCGCTGCCTCATGGGCGAATCCGGGAGCGATGTAAGACATCTTTTCAGCTTGCTTGACAATGGCCTCAATTATTACCTTGTTTTTGTGTCCAAGGTTAGAGCACATCATTTGAGACGAGAAATCGAGATACCGCTTATCATTCTCGTCGTACATGTAGACACCCTCAGCATCCTTAATGAATAACGGCTTCATCCATCCCTTCTGTGCTCTCCAGGTGCCATAGGTATGCTCTGTTAAGGTCTTGAGCCTTTCTTCCGCTCTGGTCATTCCTTCCTCGTTGGCTTTGTTACTATGGGTAGATTCCTCTGAGGGTCATAGCCCGTGCTATTCGCCTTATTGCAAGCATATAGGCAGCGGTTCTCATATCCACTTTCTCATGTTGACTGATACTCAGTACTTCCGCAAAGGCGTTAGCCACTACGTGTTGCAGCTTATCGTTTACCTCGGCTTCATCCCAGAAGAAAGACTGTATTCCCTGCACCCACTCAAAGTATGATACTATTACTCCCCCGGCGCTAGCCAGGGTATCGGGAATAACAGTTACTCCCCTGTCGCAGAGAATCTCATCTGCCTCAGCGGTGGTTGGCCCATTGGCGCCTTCTATGATTAACCTCGCTTTTATGCGTGGGGCATTGGCCTTACATATCTGGTCTTCGAGAGCTGCCGGCACCAATATGTCGCATTGCAGCTCCAGGAGTTCAGCGTTGGTTACGGTTTCGCTATCCTCAAAGCCCAGGACTGAACCGGTTTCCGTTTTGTGACGGAGCACACTTTCTGGATCCAGGCCCTTGGGGTTGTAAATGCCACCCCGGGAATCGCTTACTGCTATGACCCGGCAACCTTCTTTGGCCAGCAGTTTGGCTGCCACCCCCCCCACGTTCCCGAAGCCTTGAACGACAACCGTTGCTTCTTTGAGGCTCATCCCCAGATGATTGGCTGCCAGTCTGGCGCTGAGCATACAGCCACGACCGGTGGCCTCGAACCTGCCCTTACTGCCGCCTATTTCCAGAGGCTTGCCGGTGATCACTCCCAGAACCGAATAACCCTTGTTCATGCTATAGGTATCCATGATCCAGGCCATGATTTGAGGGTTTGTGCCCACATCGGGAGCGGGGATATCCTTTTCAGGGCCGATCAGGATTGAGATTTCGCTGGCGTAGCGCCGGGTCAATCTCTCCAGTTCGCCCTGCGACATAATCTTCGGATCACAGATGACGCCTCCCTTAGCACCACCGTAGGGGATGCTGACCACCGCGGCCTTCAAAGTCATCCAAACTGCTAAGGCCCGGGTCTCATCCAGGGTAACATCGGGATGGTAACGAATCCCGCCCTTTGCCGGCCCCCGGGTATCATTATGCTGAATCCGGAAACCAGTGAAGATTTTCACTTTCCCGTCGTCCATTCTCACCGGGAAATTGACCACCAGCTCCCGCTCGCATTTCCTGAGCCGAGCTTGAATTCCTTCATCGATATTCATCCGCTCGCAAATAGCACCAATCTGCTCCTGCACCCGTTCAAAAGGACTCGCCACTTCGCATAGCGAAGCGTCTGCACTCTCAACTTGTGATCCTTCGACTCCGCTCAGGACAGGTCTTTGAAACATCTCTAGCCCTCCCAATTAGTAATTACTCAGGTTGCCAGGTTCACGGCTCAGGGTTCACGGCTCAGGGTTCACGGCTCAGGGTTCGCGGTTGTTTGCCTAACCGTTCAATCTTGATCGGTCTAACCTTGAACCCTGTCTGTGTGCGGCTGCCTGTCGCCTTCGCGACCTATCTGATCTGATGGCTGAACGCTTTTAAAACTCACGACCGTGACCCCCGGAACTTTGAACCTGATCCGGGCGCTTTTCTCAAAAGGAAACACAC
Source organism: Dehalococcoidia bacterium (assembly GCA_023271515.1). Classification (GTDB taxonomy): domain Bacteria; phylum Chloroflexota; class Dehalococcoidia; order SZUA-161; family SpSt-899; genus BS503. Next base: position 3,060 of record JALPXQ010000009.1, read on the forward strand.
CTTCCTTGTGGCCAGTATAGCACTGAATTCGGAGATTGTCAAGCGGCGAAGGCAGAGGACGGCAAGGGGCAGAGTCAGCCGGCCCTTTTCGGCGCTTTTCGCCTCCAGAAGGGAGTGGTTATGAGAGCGGCAGGGAAAGCGAAGGCGGCGGCGATCATCAGCCAGCCTCCTGTGCCCTCGCCTGCCAGACGGGTGAGGAGTATTTCGCTTTCATAGTCCCGGACCTCGAAGAGGTGCGGCATGGCCAGGCTGGCAAACTCTCTCATTCGCTGCAACGCCCCCTCGGGGGAGCCTTCCACCGGGGCTATGGTGGAGAACCGGATGAGGTTCATCGTATCCCCGGTAAACTGATTCCCTTTGAGCTTCCTTCACCAGATAGCCAAGGCCGTCGTAGCACACTGAAGGCGGGTGAAAGGCGGATGATTGCCGGGCCTGGATGATGAGCGGGAGAAGTCCATCATCTTCTCGTTGCTCTGGAAGCCGGACTTTGCCCAGACAAATACCTCCTCCCCCGTTTTCCACCCCATTTCCGTGCTCACAAACACAGATACGGCTGAGATACCTTGGAGCGGAATTGTCAGCAACCCGAATGCGGGAACAGGTATGACAGTAGCAAGGAGGATGATGGGAAATAGAAGCGGTTTTGCCCCTTTTCCGAGAAAGAGCAGCGAGAATCCCGCCAGAACCGGTAGCAGTGAGAAGGCAACCACCACCAGCATGAAGAAGACGATGCCCAGGAGAGAAAGTAGAAGCCCGCAGCAGAGCGGAATGATATGCCAGACACGCGGCTCAGCACGGCGAACCTCTTTTCGCTTGAGGTATACAAGAGCTGCGCATACGGGCAATATAAGCAATCCATGGCTGTAATGCTCGTTGTTGAGCCAGGCATGGAAAATCGAGAGCATGGCCTGGTGGTAAAGACCCACTACGAGCAGTGCCGAACAGGACAACAGGATAATAATGCGTTTGCTCATCACTAGGTTCCCGCCCGTCTATCTCCCTTTTGTTGTTCTGCACATCTCCTTCAATTCTTCTGATCCACTCGGCTGTGAAAATTCTTTCCTGTCCTGCGACCCGAAATACACCACGCCCTCGTAAACCGCCGGGGAGGAATGAACCCAGCCCTGAGTCTGATGTTTCCAGTGGAACTCGCCCGTGGTGGCGGCCAGTGCGTAGAGGAAACCGTCATCCGAGCCCACATAGAGTGTATCCCCGAATACCGCGGGGGAGGACCGCACCGCCGCCCCCGTCCGGTATTTCCATCTCAATGCGCCACTCTCGGCATCTATGGCATAGAGATGGTGATCCCAGGAGCCGGCATAGATCGCGCCCTGGTATATTCCGGGGGATGAGCTAACCCAGTCCCCCATCGGGAATCGCCAGATGAGAGTGCCGGGATAACCTGACGGTTCAGTAGTGGTGGTGGGTGTGGGAATTTCCTCACCGGCGCCATTGAGGCCGGCGGCAAAGCTAACAACAATAATACGGTTTACGGTTCAAGGTTCAAGGTTGCGGGGGTCCGAATTAGCGTGTAGCGCGTAAAGTGTAGGGGAACGGGGGCTACACGAAACATGAAGACCATATTCAGCACCGACAATTGGCCCGTGCTCAGGATGGCGAAGAGGAGGCTGATGTAAAGAATGCCCCACCTCCCCAGGACCTCCCCCGAGGCACGCTGCATCACGCCGCGAAATATCAACTCCTGCACGAACCCAACGCAGACGACAAATATGGTCCCCGGCAATACCATATCTCCCCAGGTGAGTCCAATCACCAGCGTTTGAGGCTCGAGGATGAGGTATCCGGCCAGCCCCAGGGGTACTCCTGTCAGTGCCACGGCGATCTGCAGGGGAAGACGGCGAACCGCGAAGCCCACATCATCTGCCCCGAATTCAAGCACCCTCATCACCGCCAACGTGGCTATGACCACCGGGACACTGATGATCACATAGCGGTAGAGATCATAGAAACTTGCCAGTGGTCTGCCCTCAAAACATTGAAATGCCTATTACCCTGAGATTGGCATCCACTGAGTGCTGAATGCTGACTACTGAACGCTTACAATTTTGACTTTATCCAGACGCTTTTGTCAAGAAGAACTTCGCCACCTCCTGGGCCAACTTCTCTCCCTCGTCCCCACTGAGGGCAATTCCTCTCTCCAGCATTTGTATGTGCCGGCTGAGGTCGGGATCTCGCCTCATAAGTTGCTCCAAATCCTCATTTAGCTTTGCTATCTCCAGATCGAGTTCTCTGAAATCCAAACCGAGTTCGAATTTCTGGTCCAGAACTTCGAGGATGCATTTAGACGCTATCGGATCTGCAAGTGCAGACAGGTAAAATGGCACGTTAACCCAGAGCCCGCAGCCGGGGATACCTCTCCTCCTGGCAACCCATAGGAGGAAGCTGCTCAGAGTAGGCATGCTGCCCGCAGGGGTTCGGTAGTCCACATCCAGTTCGACACCATAAGGCGCCAGTTCTCCCTTGAGTTCGCGCCGGTTGACCACGGCGAAAACCCGTCTCGGGCTGAGGTGAGCGGAAGCGGAAACGATCCCACCGACGGTGTAGAGTTCCTTCACCTTGAAATTGTCCCGGGCAAAATCCAGGATGGTATTTAAGAACCTGTAATGGTCGAGGCTGGGAGCATCGCTATAGAGGATAATGATATTGTCTGCCGAGGACGGGGAGAAGAACCTACTCTCCGGGAACTGGATTAGATCATCTTCGATCCGGACCCCGTCTAGAGAGAAAAACCCCACCGGTTCGATCTCGCCAAATGGTTCAAGGCCCAGCTTCTTATCCAGGAACTGGATCACACTGGAGGCTATCCCTCCCGCATCATGACTCCAGGCAACAATCAGGGTGGGGTTGCCTGCCCCGCGCTTTCCAGGGATTCTAGCCGACTGCTCCTGGATCAATCTTCCTTACCTCCTTTTTTGAAGTACTCCTGGATATTCTGCATGATCCTTTCCTTGTCTTGTTCCGTTATCGCTCCGGGCTCCTCCTGTCTTACATAGTCAACGTCCTTCAGACGGTCAATATGCTCCCTTATCTCCGGCGGGATCATCTCATAGAGTTCCTCAATCCTCCGGCCCACCTCCTGGCCCAGCCTTTCAAGCGTGCTCAGATCAATCCTGATCCCCAGGTTATGGCTTAGAACCTCCAATATGGATTTCGATGCCTCAGGATATGGCGTAGGGAATTGGGAGATGTAGACCGGCATTTCACCCAGAAGGCAAATACCCGTTAGTCCTCTTTTCCGGGCCACCCCCAGCAGAAGTCCATTGAGTCCGGTGATGTTGCCCTCACCCCCCCTCCCCTCGATATCGCTCATCAGGATGATGTTGGGATATCTCCGCACTTCGCTTACCAGCTCTTCGGTGTTCGGCACGACCCAGACCCGTGGTTTCATGGTGTGGTGAATCGGCGCAACGGCGGCGGCAGCGGTGTAGATCCTTTCGCATCCCTGAAGCGATGCCACATCCAGAACGAGACTGGCCATCTCGTAGCCCTTTCGTCCTCCGCCGGGCTGTTGCTCCCCCACAAAGAATATCAGATCCTTGTGGCCAAGTCTCTTGAAATAGAACCGGCATGCCGGGAATTCCAGGTCCCTTAGCTCACCACCCCTGATCGAAACCGCACGTGGATAGAAAAAGTCCCAGGGCTCTATTTCGGCAAATAGTTGGGCGTTGAGCGCTCCTCTCAGGGTATCGACGGCAATCAGCCCGATGTTGCCAATTCCCGGCCAGGCAGCGATTAAGTCGGGCTTCTCCAGCTCCGGTTTCTGGTGAAATCTGATTCCCATTGTTCCCACCCCCTGTGCTGCGATAAGCGCCTTTAGAGCCGCTCCCTCAAATCCTTACTATCTCAGCCTTTACCTCGTCCTCGATGGTCAACAGCCCGTAATAGTTTCTGGCGGGCCCGGGATTGAAGAGGAGGCTTCCCTGAATAACCTTGCTATGTGGCTCATGTGAGTGGCCGTATATAATGATGTCCACATCATCGAACACCGGCCTTATTCTCTTCGCTATCCCCCAGGGCCCTCCTGAACCATGGATGAGTCCTATCCTTTTTCCATTAACTGTAAACAACTCCTTTGATGGCAGCATTCGCTGGAGCTCGCTTGAGTCCATATTACCGCAGACCGCCTTCACCTCTCCAAGCATCCGGAGCTCCTCAAGCACCGCGCCTTCGGTAAAATCCCCGGCATGGACGATGAGGTCTACCTCCTCCAGCTTCATCAGAATCGGAGTCGGGATACTGCCGAGCGACTCAACATGGGTATCGGATATCACAGCGATCTTCAATGGATACCTCCGTTTATCTATCAAAATCATCAGGGGGATTCTCCCCCTGAAACCCCCTAAAACGGTTATGCTCTGGGGTTTTCAAGAGGCTTTGCCCCTTTACGAAGTATAGGAATTATTGAAATTCCTATACTTCATTATAGGCGACTTCACGGACTAAAGCCACCCCCCCGCGGTTATGGTGGCAAAATCAGCCCGGTACAACGAACCTCAAGCCTGCTCCCCGGCTCATTGAGCAATTCCTGGCTGATGAGATTTGATGAATTCCCGATCAAGTATAATCCTTCCTGAGGGGATACCAGGCATCCACTGCCTTTGCCGGCCTGCCCAGAACTGTTGCGCTATGTTCTTGATTGGATTTCATCACGACCCCGTCCCCGGCCTTCAAAACCATTGATTGTCCTTCCAGTGCAAACTCGATCTCGCCCTCAATGATATAGGTTATCTGTTCATGTTTTTCACTCCTTCCAGAAAAACTATTATACATCCACCGGGGCTTTTTATCACCGGTCTTCTACGCTATAATTGAAAAGCACAGGGGGTTCATGGTAATGAAGTCTAAACGAGGGGTATCATGGGGTTGGCTGGGAAGGAAATTGAGAGCGCAATTCCTGACGGGCATACTCGTTGTTGTTCCTATAGGTGCCACCATATTGATACTGATCTGGATTTTTGACGCCATCGATGGCATTCTGCGGCCTGTAATCATGGCTATATTCGGCCAGGCGGTCCCCGGTGTAGGCTTTGCTGTAACGATGGTATTGATTTACCTGGTTGGGGTCGCTGCCGGCAACGTTGGTGGAAGAGCACTGATTCGTTACGGCGAGACACTGCTGGCAGGGCTGCCGGTGGTTCGGCAACTTTACACCAGTATCAAGCAAATCCTGGAGAGCTTTTCCGCCCCGGGCAAGACCGGCCTCATGCAGGTGGTACTCGTAGAATTCCCCCGGAGGGGGATGAGAACTATAGGCTTTATCACCAATGAATCGTCGGATGAATCCGGCAATAAGCTGATCAACATCTTCATACCGACCTCCCCTAACCCGACATCCGGTTTCCTTCAGATAGTGAGGGAAGAGGAGATCATCCGCACCAAAATACCGGTCAATGAAGCGATGAAGATGGTCATCTCCGCCGGTAAGGTGTCACCCGGGGAGATAAGTGAGAAGTTGGCAGAATCCCTAACCTTTCCATCGGAGGTAGATGATGGAGATCATCGATTTACGCAGTGACACCGTCACGTTGCTTACGGGGCGAGGAGGCCATGTAGGAGCAGGTTTGAAACCTCCCATTGCATCTGCATCAGAGGAAGGGCGAAACTCGCGGATTAAGTATGTCCTGTTTATGCTATTCCTTGACTCTACTTGACCCTCCGGTTATTCCCATTGGAATGTCTTGAGAGCTACTATGGTACAGAAAACTGTTATTGAGCATAGTATGATAACTTCGCTGGTGTAATCGCCCAGGCAATTCCCAATCCATGTCGCTGTTAGTATATCCACGCTGTGAGCCACCGGATTAAACTCTGCGGCATCCTGAATAAATTGAGGAAATGCTTCGAGGGGAATCATTATGCCGGACAAGAAAAACAGGGGGAAGAAAAGAATCCCGGTAATTGACTCAACGGCGCGAGTGGTGCTAAGCAGTGCGGCAAGAATAAGGCCTAGAGAGAAAAAGGTTGCGCTGCTCAAACCAAAAGCCAGTGCGAAATTCAGGAAGTCAACCTGAAATTTTATATCGAAGGCTACGGCAGCGGTTCCAATGAGTATCAGAGCACTTATTAGAACTAGCATAAAATTGACTACGGCTTGAGCGAGCAGGATATATGTCGGCTGCAGTGGTGTGCCCTTGAATCGCTCAAAGACCTTTATCGCTTTGTACTCGACTATGATGTAGGGTATGTTCATTATTCCGATCATGGAAATGCTCATGGCGATAAAAGCTGGCACCTGAAAATCAACCATCCGGAAACCGCCGGGAGCAGGATCGTCTCCATAGGCGGCGGCAAATATCAAGAACATTACTGCTGAAGTGAACATTAGCATGCTTGCTGCTGGTTCTCTGATAAAGTTCTTGATTTCAACTTCTATCAAGCTACCTAATTGTTTTAGATTCATTATATTCTCCTCTCAATCTCTGTAGTCACGCCCTGTCAGGGTTAGGTACACATCTTCAAGCGTTGGCTGCTTGATTTGCAGGTCTGCCAGAGGTATAGCTTGCGTTTCTGCTGTTTGAATGAGTGCCGTTAGTAGCTCCCTGCTATTTCCATAAATAATGATCCGCTCCTCTGTTTTTTCCACTTTGCTTACACCGGGCAGATTTCCGAACATTTCTGCTGTAATTGCTTCTGTAGCACTGAAGATCACCTTGTTTTCCAGTTGTAAACTCTGGATAAGAACCTCTGGTTTGTCGAGGGCAACTATTTTACCTTTCTCAATAATACATACCCGGTCGCAGAGTTCTTCTGCCTCTTCCATAGAATGGGTGGTAAGGAATACCGTTGTGCCCCGGGCACGAATCTCTCTTATCAAATCCCACATATTTCGCCGTGCCTGCGGATCGAGGCCGGTAGTCAGTTCGTCAAAGAAGACTATCCTGGGCTTACCCATCAAAGCGAGAGCAATGGTCAGGCGTTGTTTCAGTCCGCCGGAGAGCTTTTCATAATAAACGTCCTGTTTGTCTTCCAGACCAAACTTCTTAAGCATCTCTCTCCAGGAGGCAGGCTGAGGGTAAAAAGTAGCATAGAGTTTGAAGGCCTCTTTAACTGTTATGCGGTAGAACAGATTGCCCTCCTGCAATTGCATGCCTATCTTAAGTCGTAGAGCATGGCCATCTCTCCAGGGCTTTAAGCCCAGCACACTGATGCTCCCCTTATGTGGTTTTCGTAACCCTTCAATGCACTCTATTGTCGTTGTCTTACCCGCCCCGTTAGGACCCACCATGCCGAAAATCTCACCCTCATAAACGTCAAAGCTAACACCGTCTACGGCTCTTACTTCTTTATAGTATTTGTGTAAGTTTCTTACCTCTATGAGCTTTCTGGCGGATTTTTCTTCGTCAGTATCACCCTTTGAGGTAGCGATAGTTTTTTTGATCTCTGCCAGCTCCCGGGATAAATGTTCAACCTTTTCTTGTAGAGTTTTCCAGTCTTGCATATTTGGCTCCCCCTTGTTTTTCATTTGTCATCAGCAGGTTTATCCCGATAGAGAAGCCCCTGCAGAATAATATCGCGAGCGACTTCCACCCCGCCGGACTCAAGCTGGGAGAAGCCGAACAGCCAGTGGTAGCAAAGCCCATCGGTGAAGGCGATCAATGTAGCCGCCGCCTTATCAGGGTCAACAGGACGAAAAATGTTTTGGGCAACGCCTTCTCGGATGATGTCGGCCAGTAGTGAGTGATCCTGGCGATTTAACCGTTCCCAGGCTATTTGTATCTGTTGTTGCATCTCCTCTGATTCTTCGCCCCACATCTGGCATAAAGAGCGAATCAGGTTGCCGTGCTTGGCTAATGATCGCGGCAGTTCTTCCATGACCAGAGATAATTTATCAAGTGGCGAAATATCTTGGGCGGCAAGTGCTTTAGATCCGGCGATCATCTGGTCTATTTCGTGCCAAAGAGCGGCGATAAAAAGCTTCTCTTTGGAGGGGAAGTACCAATAGAGCGTCCCCCGCCCCACACCAGCCGCTGTTGCAATATCGCTCATCGTCGTCTGGTGATAGCCGCGTTCGGCAAATAAACTGAGGGCGATCTGTTTGATTCTACTGGTCTTGACGTCTTTTTCTGCATCTGTTACGGCTATTTTCGCCATCGCTGCCTCCAACTACGTTAGTAGACTGACTGGTCAATCTAATTATACTACAGGAGATGGCACATGTCGAAAAGGCCGCGACTGGTTCTCCTTGAATCTATTTTCGGGACGAATGGCTTGGGATCTTGTCGTTACTTGTCTGGGTCAGGTGGCTTTTGAAGTGGTGGTTGTGTAAAATAGCTCTTGCGGAGTAATTACTTAGCCAGCGGTTGATAGCCACAGAGTTCACAGAGAGAATAAAAGGGAATAAGGTATCAGTGGACTCCTTGCAGCGTTCCGTTCTATAGTATATGATACTCCGGAGGGAAGCGCGCAGATGCCGGCAAGGGTTTGGTGTTAGTCTGGAAGTATAGGAATTTCAACCCGCTGGAAATCCTAAGCACTAAATCCGAAATCCTAAACAAGTTCCAATCGCCAGATTCGCCCCGCGAAAAGAGATTTCAGCCTTCGCAGATGGGTGTGGCATGCTTGACCGTCCCGTGGCTGAGGTGGAGCAGACTATCAGAGAGGCAGAGGCGGAACGGGTCATCGTGAGATATAAAACCATAATCAACTGGGATAAGCTGGAGGAAGAGGTGGGGGTGTCGGGCGACTATGACCTGGCGGTGCTGGTCCGGGGGAAGACGATTCGGGAGGTGGCCGGATTTGTGGCCCAGAAACTGGCTCCGATGGAGTCGGTTCAGGGAACGGTGACCCACTTTCTCCTCAAGCGCTACAAAGAGGACGGCGAGATCCTCGAGAGAGAGGAAAAGCCCAAACGCCTCCCGCTGAGCATTTGAAAAGTAAGCATTCGGCCATCGGCGCTCAGCATCTTTGCGGCGACACCTTATTGCCGGCTGCTGACTTTGCAGGGCTTCCTTATGCTCCGTTTCTGCGCTATAATCAAAGAGTAATGATCGAGAAATATAACCCCCCAGAAATCGAAGAGAAATGGCAATCGAGATGGGAAGAGACCCGGCTCTACGCCACAAGCGAAGATAGCGACCGCCCCAAGCTCTACGAGCTGACCATGTTCCCCTACACCTCCGGTGACCTCCACATCGGGCACTGGTATGCCATGGCCCCGGCAGATGTTCATGCCAGATTCATGCGGATGAAGGGCTATAACGTGCTGCACCCGATGGGCTTTGATGCCTTCGGCCTCCCCGCCGAGAATGCAGCCATCGATCGGGGTATCCATCCGCACACCTGGACGATGAAAAACGTAGAGAACATGCGTCGCCAGTTTCGCAGTATGGGAGCTATGTATGATTGGAGCCGGGAGGTGGTCACCTGCCTGCCGGACTACTACCGGTGGACGCAGTGGCTGTTTCTCAAGCTCTACGAGGCTGGTCTGGCCTATCGGGCTAAGGCCCCGGCTAACTGGTGCTCCAGATGCCAGACGGTCCTTGCCAATGAACAGGTGACCGCCGAAGGGCGATGTGAGCGCTGCGCCGCGGCGGTGATCAAGAGGGACTTAGAGCAGTGGTTCTTCCGCATCACCAGGTATGCCGATGAGCTTATGCAGCATGAGGGTATTGATTGGCCGGAGCAGGTCAAGACGATGCAGCGCAACTGGGTCGGTCGGAGTGAGGGAGCAGACATTTCCTTCAGCATCGAGGAATACGGTCTCGATGAAAAGGAGATCCGGGTATTCACCACGCGTCCTGACACCGTCTATGGTGTCACCTTCATGGTCCTGGCCCCGGAGCATCCCCTGGTGGAAAAACTCACCTCGCCCGAGTATAAGGACCGGGTTGATGATTATGTGAACCGGGCTCGTCGCCGGTCGGAGATTGAGAGGCTCTCCACGGAGCGGGAGAGAACCGGACTCTTCATCGGGGCTTACGCCACCAACAGGCTGAACGGAGAGAAGGTGCCGATCTGGATCGCCGACTATGTGCTCTTAAGCTATGGCACCGGGGCGGTCATGGGCGTGCCGGCCCACGACCAGCGGGATTTCGAGCTTGCTAAGGAGTTTGGCCTTCCCATAAAAGTGGTCGTTGCGCCCGATGGATGGAGAGGTGAAGATCTGGAGGAGGCATATGAAGAGCCGGGCACAATGGTCAACTCCGGCCCCTTCGATGGTCTGCCCAGCGAGGAAGGGAAGGATGCCATAGTTGCTTTTATGGAGAAAGATGGCTGTGGCAAGAAGGCCGTAAGCTACCGGCTGCGCGACTGGCTGATCTCCCGTCAGCGTTATTGGGGCGCGCCGATCCCGATGGTTCACTGTCCCCGGTGCGGCATCGTGCCGGTGCCGGAGAAGGATCTGCCGGTACTCCTTCCTCAGGATGCCGAGTTCAGGCCCACCGGAGAATCACCGCTCAAGTATTGCGAGTCCTTCGTCAATACCACCTGCCCTGCTTGCGGCGAGCAGGCAAAGCGTGAGACCGATACCATGGATGTCTTTGTGTGTTCCAGTTGGTACTTCCTGCGTTACGCCAGCCCGCAGCATTCTGATGGACCCTTCGATCCCGATAGGCTGAAATACTGGCTCCCCGTCGATCTCTACACCGGCGGTGTGGAGCATGCCACCATGCATCTGTTCTATGCCCGCTTCTTTATCAAGGCGCTGCGTGATATGGGGATAGTCGACTTCGGTGAGCCCTTCATCAGACTTTTCAATCAAGGGAAGATTATCCAGGGGGGGCAGAAGATGAGTAAGTCCCGTGGCAATGTCGTCAGTGCTGATGAATATGCATCTGAATTCGGCGCGGACGCGGTGCGGGCTTATCTGATGTTCATCGGCCCCTGGGAACATGGAGGAGAATGGAACGATAGTGGGTTGGTTGGCATCTGGCGATGGCTCAATCGAATCTGGAATCTGGTACTGGGTGAAGCCGGGGGTGCCTCATTGATGGATGAAGAAAAGGAGCTACGTCGCATGACCCATAAGACCATCAAGAGGGTGAATGAAGATCTGGAGAGATTCCACTTCAACACCATGCTGGCAGCGCTGATGGAGTTTACCAATTACCTCGCCAGGGTTAAGGAAACATATGCGGTCAAAGATAGCCCGGCCTGGAAGGAAGCCATCGACGCCTTGATTCTGTTGCTGTCGCCATCTGTCCCTCACCTGGCGGAGGAGCTCTGGGAGCGGACGGGCCACCCCTATAGCATACACCATCAGCCATTTCCTGCCTGGCGGGAGGAACTGGTTGCTGAAGAGGAGTTTACCCTGGTGATCCAGATAAACGGGAAGGTTCGCGATAAAGTATCTGTCCCGGTTTCCATCTCCGAGGATGAGGCTAGGGAATTAGCCCTGAGCCGGGGGCGAATTAAGGCTCAAGTAAGGGATCGCCGGATTGTCAGGGTGATATATGTGGCGGGACGTTTGGTGAACATTGTGGTAAAATGAAATTGCAGAACATGAAAAGGAGTTTTTGATGCGTTCTGATCTTATCGGCAAGATTGAGAAGGCCCATCGCTATGCCGGGGAGCGAGACCGGATCACCATCCGGGATTTCAATGTGGATTTCCGAGGGGAGCATGGCACCTACACGACCGGTTACAACGGCGGGGAGTGGCATTGTGCCTGTAACTTCTTCGCCAAATGGGAGACCTGCAGCCACGTCATGGCATTGCAGAAGATCCTCGGAAATATGCTCCCTGAGGAAGCTCGCTCCTCGTTTGACTAGCACCCCAGGGATACAAGCGGTATGTAGAGGGCGTTCGCGGAGGCAGAAGCCGCCTTCGCTCTAGTTTACCTTTGAGTTCCCAGTCCTCTCCCTGGGTCACCACAGGGGATTGAGGCGAATATTTCACATCCAGCAGCAAGCTCATTTCAGGCCAGTCTGGCGATCTCCCTGAAGAACTTGCGCTCGATCACCCAGGTCCTCTCTCCCTCGGGAATTTCCCCAGCATGGTCGCGAGGTAAGAATTCCAAGTGCCAGGCAAGAAACCCTGGCCTCCCGAATCGTTCCCATAGTTCACCAAGGTTCTTTAAATCATCAAGAGGGGATTCGTCACCATACAAGGCAACCCCATCTTGCGTGACTATAGCCGCTCCCTTCTCTCCGTCCCAAAAACTAGGGGGATCAAAGCTAAAGGCCTTCTTATTATCCCCGACGATGTCCATAAAGAGGAGGAATGAGATAAACTCACTCCTCCCCTTGTTTTCCCAAGATTCGGCGATTTCCTTAAAGATGTCAGGGAGAGGATGCACCGCCTTTGGCTTACGACTACAGATTCTCGCAAGATCCTCAAAGCTGGGTTTCTGTTCAATGCCAAGCTTACCCTGAATCGACATGAACCCTGAGAGGCCAACGAATTTCCCCAGAAGTCTCTCCTCTTCTTTCCAGATGTGCACCAAGGGATTGAAGCCTTCGGCCCCGTGCTGGAGGGGGATGAGCATGAATCCATTGCTCCCAAGCTGCTCAGCCCAGCGCGGGGAGACGTCAGGGCAACCAACGGTGGCGATGACGCGATCATATGGCGCATTCTCAGGGAAGCCTTCGGCACCATCCGTGGCGATCACCTCGATCTCAGCGTAGCCAGAGGCCTGAAGAAGCCTTCTCGTCTGCTCCACAACGTCATCTTGAATGTCAATCGTTGTAATGTGCCCGGTGCTGCCAACGATCTCCTGCATCAGAGCGGCGTTGTATCCCGTCCCGGCCCCGATCTCTAAGACATTCATCCCCTTTTTAAGCTCTAACAACTCTAGCATATTGGCTACGAGGGTTGGCTCGGAGCTAGAGCTGGGTGGATTGACCCGGGTAGACAGAGGCCGCATTGAATAGATGATCTTTAACAGCTCAAGATCTGGCTTGCGTGGATCAAACTTTCTTTTGGCAAGCCGCCATCCCTCACACTCGAACTCCCCCTTATCGTCCTTTAGATAGACCCATTCCACAAGCTTATGCCGCTCAACCCGGGAAAAGGCGCACTCGACCTGCCTGGTCTTGATCGCCCCTCTCTCCTTGAGCTCCTTGACGTACTGTCTTACCATATCTGAAACTACTTGTGCCATGATGATTACCTCCATTTCAGGGGATACCGAAGCTGTCCTCTTGCACCGGACTCTTCAGACGAATTTGAAGGCACAAGATCATCAGGAGGATTCTCCCCCTGGCGGTCTTCACTCCTCAAACCTTCGGAAGACCAGACAGGCGTTCTGTCCCCCAAACCCAAAGCCATTGGAAAGCGCTACCCTAACGTCTCTCTTGCGAGCCGCATTGGGCACGTAATCGAGGTCGCATTCCGGGTCAGGGGTTTCATAGTTGATGGTTGGATGGACAATTCCCTCGTTGAGCGTCTTCACACAGGCAATGGCCTCCACCCCGCCCGCCGCCCCCAGGAGATGCCCGATCATCGACTTGGTGGAACTGATGGCTACCTTATAGGCATGGTCCCCAAAGAGTTTCTTTATTGCCCGGGTCTCGGAGACATCATTTAGAGGGGTTGATGTGCCGTGAGCATTGATGTAATCGACGTCGCCGGGGGCCAGTCCCGCATCTGCAATCGCCAGTCGCATGGCCCGCATGGCTCCATCCGGATCGATAGCTACCGCATGATAGGCATCGGAGGAGATACCGAATCCTGCTATCTCAGCCAGAATCGGAGCACCGCGACTCAGGGCATGTTGGAGACTTTCCAGGATGAGCACCCCCGCTCCCTCAGCGGGAACGAATCCGTCTCGATTAGCATCGAAGGGACGGCTGGCTTTAGTGGGTTCTTCGTTGCGGCCGGTCAGTGCCTTCATTACGGCAAAACCAGCGATGCCGATCGCCGTTATCCCCGCCTCGGTGCCTCCGGCGACCATCACCTCAGCGCTGCCCCGCCGTATGATCTCCGTCGCCTCGCCGATGGCCTGGGTGGCGGCGGCACAGGCCGTTGTCACCGTAGAAATGTATCCCTTAAGTCCAAAGGCAATGCTTACGTGGCCGGCAGCCAGATTGGTCAGAATTATGGGCATGAAGAAGGGGTTTACCCGCATCCCTCCCTTGGCCGTCAGTACTTGGCAGCCATCTTCGATCTCAGGCAGCCCTCCAATACCACTGCCCAGGTATACTCCCAGCCGCTCCGGGTCCTCTTTGGGCAGATCGAGCTTGGCATCCTCTATAGCCATTCTCACGGCGGCTACCGCAAACTGGCTGAACCGACCCATGTGTCGTGCCTCTTTGCGCCCCATAAAATTTACCGGGTCGAAGCCCTTCACCTCGCCGGCGACCTTGCAGGACAGGTCAGAAGAGTCAAAATGGGTGATTGGCCCGATACCCGACCTCCCCTCTACCAATCCCTGCCAGTATTCGCTAACATTGAGCCCCAGGGGCGTTACCGCCCCCAGCCCGGTAACGACAACCCGGTTTCGGGTTTTTGTGTCTTTCATTGAATCCTCCTTTTCCTAATGCGGATAGCGCTCGCCGGATATACCCCTTATTGCTTCGATGACTTCGGCAACGAGGAAGAGCGATCCGGTGGCGCAGATAAGGTCTCGCTTCCCGGCCTCAGCCAGCGCTTGAGAGACCGCCTGGGCGACGTTTTCTATCGCTTGAGCTTCGACTCCGTGTCGGGCAAATTCTCCGGCTAATGCCTCCGCTGTGGCGGCGCGGGGGTGTCGGGCGGCGGTGGTTATTACCTTATCGAAGAATGGCGCCAACTCGGCTATTATTGCCGGGGAATCCTTGTCGGCCGAAATCCCCATGACCAGAATCGCCCGATCAAACTCGAAGTATCGCTCCAGAGCCTCTCTCAGCCTCCTGGCCGAGTCGTCATTATGAGCGCCGTCGGCGATCAAGAGAGGTTCTTTTGTGAGAACTTCGACTCTTCCCGGCCAGTAAACGTTGGCCAGCCCGGAGATAATGTGGTCTTTCCCGATATCAAGAGCTTCCAATGCAGCCACCGCTGTGGCCGCATTCTCGATCTGGTGCTCGCCAAGCAATGGGATGGTAAGGTGGTACTCGCCTTTTCTCCCCCTCACTTCCAGTGATTGGCCGTCGAGGCTTGATTCTCTTCCCTGCCAGGTTATCTCCTCGCCCCCCATGATGAGTTCGGCCCCTTTCTTGAGGCAAAGTTTGCGGATTACCTTAGCCGCTTCCGCAACCTGGGGAGAGCTGACTACGGTGACGCCGGGCTTGATGATTCCGGCTTCCTCGGCTGCTATCTGCGGGATGGTATCGCCGAGAACAGCAGTGTGATCCCGGCTTATCGAGGTGACAACACACACCTCTGAGCTAACCACATTGGTGGCATCCAGTCGCCCTCCCAGGCCCGCCTCCACCACCAGAAAGTCCGCCCTTTGTTTCTGGAAATGGTGGAAGGCCATGGCGGTGAGGATCTCGAAGGTGCTGAGTTCTTCTGTCTGGCCTCTATTTGTTGCCTCGATCTCGGGCTTCATCTCAAAGAGAAGCCCGGCAAATTCGTGCTCCGCGATGAGCTGCCCATCGATTCTTATCCGCTCGCGCATGGTGTGCAGATGTGGAGAGGTGTAGAGTCCGGTTCGGAACCCCGCAACGGTGAGGGCGGAGGCGATCATCGCTGCGGTGCTCCCCTTTCCCTTTGAGCCGGCGATGTGGACGGTTCTGGTCCCCAGATGTGGTGACCCCAATCGCCGAAGCAGGTCCTCCATGCGCTGCAGGTCAAACCGGGCGGCGTACCCGAAGCCAGGCCAGCGCTCGTAATCGGTAAAGCTCAAGATGTAATCGAGGGCTGCTTGATAATTCATCTCCGGATTATTATATCATATCGTGGCCGGAGCAGGGCCCTGATCCGCCGCCACCAAATCGAGACCAAATGGACCCGCAAATAAGACCGGTGACCGATTTCAGCGAAGCCGGAGGGCAGGGGATAGAGATTTATATCCCTTCTCAGGAGCATCCTTGGAGAAGATTCAACCCCATGTACCTCAGGAGAAAAAAGGAGGTACTAGTATAATACTTACAGAGGACATTTCTAATGGGCGTTGACATGGAAGAGACTTGGAGTTGACAAAAGCAAGTTCCTGGGTTATAATATGATCGCAGGTGAGATTTATTGGCGATAAGAAACATGGAAGAATCTACATCTCTGCAAATCACACGTAGATCACTGAATACCGCCGGGATGAGGGTTACCAATCAGCGCTCCCTGATCATGGAGATTATTCGTCAGGGAGGGGGTCACCTCGACGCCGACGAAATCTACCGCCGGGCCAGGAAGAAGAGATCACGTCTGAGTTTCTCTACCGTCTACCGCGCCCTGCAGACATTCAAGAAATTGGGTCTGATCGAGGAGCTTCATTTCGATGAGGGGCATCATCATTATGAGGTGAAGACATCCGGTGAGCATCACCACCTGGTATGTCTCAGTTGTGGCAAGGTTATTGAATTTCACCAACGCTTGTCTCGTTACATAAAGAGGAATGTTGCTGAGGCCAAAGACTTTGACATTACTGAGACCGAGGTCCGCGTAAGTGGCTATTGCGTCGAGTGCCGGCAGGGGCGACAGTCTGCCGGCCAGGAAGGCAAGTAGTTTTTTGCCGTGCTTATTGCAAACTATTCGCATATGTCTTGAGCATTAGACGCCTCCGCGTATCGCAGGATTACGTTGAAGCATAGGACATGACCGCTTTAGGGGGATTCTCTTGTAACAAAGGAGATGATTTAGAATCATGCCAAAGGCTTTGCTTATCTACAACCCTGTATCCGGCAGGGGCCGGGCTCTCACCTCTCTTGACAATCTGATTGATTATTTTGAGAGCAGGAGTATTGGCATTACACCCTTACAAACGCCATATAGCGAAAAGGTGCTCGCTTCATTGCTGGAACACAGTAATTTCCAGTATATTTTTGTTGCTGGTGGAGACGGCACTTTGAATATGGTTTTGAATTCCCTCATGAAATATGAGGCATTTCCGCCGCTGGGGATAATTCCGGCCGGAACAGCAAATAACCTGGCCAATCACCTGGGATTACCTCCCCTGAATGGCGAAGTGGAGGGCATGAGGTTAAATGGAAGTTCTTTTCTGGATGTGGGGAAGGCGGCAGATGAGCACTTTCTTACCGCGGCGTTGGGCGGGCATCTAATAGATACGTGGCATAACGTTGACCAGAAACTAAAGAACAAGTTAGGTATGCCGGCTTATTATTTTGAGGGAATACTAAAGGGGATAACAGAGATGCCTAAATTGTTTAAGACTGCGGAGATAGAGGTTATGTCTGCCGGAAAAACCATATTTTATGGAGAGGTATTCTTATTCCTGGTTTTCAACGGGAGGGTTGCCGGACGTCTCAATTGCATGGCTCCTAATGCTTCATTAACGGATGGGTTGTTAGATTGTATTTTTTTCAAGAAATATTCTAGATCTTCTCCGGCAGATTTCTTAAACCTGCTCTACAAAGTGATAACTGGCAACCATATACAAGATGATAATGTTCTCTACTTGCAGGTGGAAGACCTGTATATTGATGGTCCCTCAGAAGTCGCAACTAGTCTGGATGGGGAAACAGGGCCTTCTCTTCCATGGCAGGTGAATGTCCTCCCCGAAAGACTGGAGGTTCTAAAATGGCAGATATAGGAAGGAGGCTCATATAGGATATGGATATCCAATTACTGGAACTGGGTACCGGAAAAGCAGCAGTGATCAAACAGATAGATGGAGGATACGGCCTAAAGAGGCGACTTACGTCGCTGGGTATCAGGGTTGGCCAGACTGTTCGCCGGGTGGGTTCCGGGCCTTTCAACGGCCCAATTGTTGTTGAAGTGGATCGAGCCAGGGTTGCCATCGGCAAAGGAATGGCCATAAAGATTTTTGTCGAGGAGTTGCGGGTGTGAAAATACTTCTGATGGGGAACCCCAATGTAGGCAAGAGTGTTCTGTTTTCCAGGTTAACGGGCGTAAATGTTGTTGCTTCCAATTATCCCGGAACAACGGTGGAGTTAAAAAGGGGCGCCCTAAAATTTGGGAGTCTCAGTGCAGAAGTAATTGATGTGCCGGGGTCATACACCCTGGACCCCACCAACAAGGCGGAAGAAGTAGCCGTAGAGATGGTGAAAGAGGGTGATGTGGTCATCAATGTAATTGATGCCACTCATCTGGAGCGCAATCTACATCTAACGCTTGAGCTGCTGGAGCAAGAAGTTCCGATGGTTGTGGCGCTTAATCTCTGGGATGAAGCTAGACATAAAGGGGTAACAATCGATGTTAAGAGGCTGGAAGAGCTACTGGGCGTTCCCGTTGTTCCTACGGTTTCGGTAACCGGTGAGGGAATTAAGGAGCTTATTCTGCAAATTCCGGAGGCTAGATCACAACCCCATCAACGCACCGGAGATGAAAAGTGGACTGAGATTGGAAATATAGTGCGACATGTACAAACCTTAACTCATCGCCATCACACCTTCCGAGAGAGAATAGAGGATGCCGCTATTAGGCCATCTACAGGAATTCCCCTGGCTATTGTGGTAGCACTGCTCACCTTTGGAGCAGTGGTGGGGATAGGGATGGGGCTAAGGACATTTGTTTTATTGCCTTTTTTTGAGAATTTAGTTTTTCCACCCATAAGACATGCTGTTACCGCAGTTATTCCTGAGGGCTTCATACGGGAGATATTGATCGGGCATTTTGGTGTTCTTATCGATGGTATTGGCTGGCCGCTGGCATTAGTTTTACCTTATCTTCTGGCATTCTATCTTGTTCTTGCTATTCTGGAGGATTCTGGTTACCTGCCGAGATTGGCTTGTATGCTGGACACACTGTTTCACAAGATCGGTGTTCATGGGGGAGCGGTTATACCATTTCTGCTGGGATTCGGCTGTACCGTTAGCGGCATTCTGTCAACAAGAATACTGGATACGCGGCGTGAAGGGATTATCGTTGTTGCCCTGATGTGCATGGCTATTCCCTGTGCCGCCCAGACAGGAGCAATTATCGCCCTTCTGGCAGAAAAATCAATAGTTGCGCTGGTGTTTGTTTACCTGATTGCTTTTCTGTTTATCTTTATCGCCGGGATGGCGCTGAACAAAATGCTTCCGGGTTCAACGCCGTCTTTTCTTATGGAAATCCCCCCCTACCGCCTTCCCAATACTACTTCGGTTGCCAAAAAGGTATGGATGCACATAAGAACATTTCTTTTTACTGCCGTGCCACTTATCGTTTTTGGTGTTTTTATCGCCGGAATCCTCTATGAAAGCGGGGCGCTCTACCACATTGGCATACTGTTGCGACCGGTGGTGGTGGATCTCCTGGGGTTGCCGGCCGAAGCAAGCGTCTCGCTGATTCTGGGAATTGTGCGTCGGGAGCTGGCCATTACTGCTCTTCTCGGCCTGGGCTTAACACTGGGGCAACTGGTTGTGGGGGCAATCGTGGCGCTTTTCTACATCCCTTGTGCTGCGGTTCTCCCGGTGTTAGCGCAGGAATTCGGGCTAAGATATGCGGTGGTTATCGTCCTGTCAACAATAGTTATCGCCTTCATCATGGGCGGCATGTTAAACGCTGCATTCACTGTGTTCTTATGAGACCCACACAATGATTGTCTCCTTGCCCAGGGCATGGATTACACGCCGGTGCTCACACTCAAGGCCGAGGCTCTCCGCAGTCAGCCGCGGGTAGAGTAATGTCAACAGTCCCCGGTAGTTGCGGTAAAGCACGGGTGCTCCTGGCCTCAAGGTTCGCAGGGCTTGGACCACAATTCTCTGCTTGTCGCCTACAACTAAAGATACCCAAACTGCGTCAAAGGGGGAGCAGTCAATATCCCTGCCGTCTGCCTCCCATACGGTAATACTCTCAGCGTGTGATTGACGAACTACCTGATGAGCTGACCGTACCGCAGCCGGATCATAATCGATTGCCTTTACCTGAAACCCCATCTCTGCCAGATAAAGAGCCGTCATAGGCAAGGGGCCACAGCCGATATGAAGCACCATTGCTCCCGGCTTCAAGGTGATCGACTTCAGCTCTCTCTCCACCAGCCGGCGGTAAAACCGGTCACGGTACCATCTGCCGCACCGGTCACTTCTGGCTCCTAGGTGCTCGATCCAATTCAATACGACGTTCACCAGAGAAAGCAGTGCGTTTGTCATATATCCGTCCCTATGGGGTGACCGCGCCTCACATCCAATGCCGTCAGACCGGCTGCAGCAGCCGATAGTGCAAGCGGAAGCCAGAAAGTCACCAGACGAGCAAGAAGAGCCACCGCCAGGCCCTCACTGAACGACACGTCCATAGAGCTGAGCAACAAGGCCATGGTTCCCTCGAAAGAGCCCAGTCCTCCCGGAAGGAACGGCAGCATGCTCACCAGGTAGGCGACGTATGTAGCAATGGCTACATCAGCCAATCCCATTTCCATGCCAAGCATCCGGGTCACCAGCAGAACCTTGACCGGGTAGAGGATCCAGACGATAGAGCTCAAGGCCAGGAAAGCGAGGCGTCTACGGCGAGAAAGGAGATTCCTGGACTCTCTGCCGGCCTGCTTGAGAAAGGCAAACGCTCTGCGAAGCAGCGAAGCAATATCCAGCGCTGCCCCAGACCCTTGACCTGCCGGCTCCGCGGGTGCGGCTTTCTCCGGCATTTTCTGAGCACGGCAGATCCAGGCCAGAGCCCCCGTGAATACGCTCAGTGTTAGGAAGGCGGGGACTGCAAGGTATACCATCTCTCCGCTGACTGCCATCCAGGCGAGGCAAAGTCCGGCCAGTGCCACAAACGGCAGGAGGGTGAGCAGCTTGGACACCAGAGTGACGGCGCCCACTCGTTGGTAATCCAAACCGGCGCGCCGGCGCAGGAGATAGATTTTAGCCGCCTCCCCGCCTAACTTACTGGACGGCGTCACACTCTCAATAAAGGAGCCGGACAGGTGGATGATCACCGTCTCTCCAAAGCCGACTTTGCCGCCGGCCGCGCGGATTACAAGATGCCAGGTAAGGGCGGTCAGGGATATTGTCAGGAGCTGAAGCAGGCTAAGCCCCAGCAACCACAGAGGGTCAAAAAGGGCCAGAGCGGCGGCAACCTTGTCAAGACCAGCCGCCAGGACAACTGCGGCAAGCACCAATATCGCCAGGCACCAAAGGATTCCCCTCTTTGCTGGCATCTGTTTCTTCTTCTATATCCCTTGGGTGAAGAGCACCGATCTGTTGAATGCGACCATGTTATGGTTGGTCACGGATTGAGGTCGGGCGCTGTGGGGCAACTGATCATACTGGCCGGCAAACACCGGTCTCGGCTCGCGGAATACTATGCGTGCCCCTTGCGGCGCACTCTTAAGAAAGTGCTTCAGGATGGCCTTTTTGGGTGCGGCCTGCAGGGCGACGATCCATGCCGTGGCACTCTCGCACTCAGATGCTTGCACCCCATCACCCCACACGACCCTTATGGTATCTGCCAGACCGCCGGCCTCGACGTAGTTCCGTGCGCATTCGGCTGCTTTCTTATCCTTATCCAGTGCGATAACCTTAGCGCCGGTCAGACGTGCCAGGTAAATGGCGGTAAAGGGAACAGCGCCGCAGCCGATGTTGGCGACAACATCTCCATCCCCGATGGCCGCTAGTTTAACCTCCCGCTCAACGACTCCGAGGTAAAGGCGCGAGTAGAGGGAGGCCAACGGGGGTAGACGAGTCAGCGCTTTCTCCAACCGTCCGTTGAGCACCGCCTTATCGTCCATTATCTGTGCTATCCGGTTCATCCCCCTGAAAAACAACCCCGGATGTTTGACTCGCGATCTGCTTAAGCACCTTATAAGATCAAGTCTCCTTGAATTCTTCACCCGCCCAACTGCTGCTATTGCTCATCATCCGCAATTATTTTAGCACGATAAGGTTTCCCTGTCAACTGG
>JALPXQ010000090.1 GCA_023271515.1 Dehalococcoidia bacterium
ACTAGTCCAATAAAGCTTCCCCCCTTTCTTGATGAAACAAATGCAATTTGTCCATTTGAGGAGCTATCCATAAAGTATCATCTAGGCGAGCTGAAAAATTCGCTGGTGCTAAAATTCGGAAAAAGAGGTTCCCAGATTTAAAGCTAACCAAAACATTGGCTCCTCCCAGTGATTCGATAAGAAAAACCTTCGCTGGAAAACTATTTTTGTGCTCTTGTAAAGACAAGGTAACATCCTCAGGTCTGAACCCTAATAGAGGCTTCTGACAATTATTCATTTCAATTTTTTGTGCAAGTTTTTGCGGAATATCAAAAGTAACATATTCATTACGTAAAACAGGTCTCCCATTATCACGTCGATACATCACCTCAAGAAAATTCATCGGCGGACTTCCAATAAAAGAAGCAACAAATAAATTTGCCGGCTTATTATATAGTTCCTCAGCAGTAGCAACTTGCTGCAAACGTCCTTTGTCCATGACAGCTATTCTATCTGCCATAGCCATTGCTTCCACCTGATCATGAGTAACCAGTATCGTTGTAATCCCTAGTTCTTTCTGAAGCCTTGTAATCTCGACCCGAGTTTCAATTCTTAAGCGGGCATCAAGATTCGAAAGTGGTTCATCCAGAAGTAAAACCCTAGGGTTTTTAACAAGTGCCCGGCAGAGAGCCACTCGCTGTTGTTCCCCTCCAGAAAGTTGGGCCGGTTTTCGCTCAAGCA
Organism: Dehalococcoidia bacterium; assembly: GCA_023271515.1. Classification (GTDB taxonomy): domain Bacteria; phylum Chloroflexota; class Dehalococcoidia; order SZUA-161; family SpSt-899; genus BS503. The sequence goes on from JALPXQ010000090.1 coordinate 721, forward strand.
AAGCACCGATCCTGGTAAACCTTGCTACTTCCAAAACCCTTTTCTTGATCTCTTCTTTAGGAATCTTACGAAACTTAAGTGGAAAAGCAATATTATCGAAAGCAGTCATATGAGGATAAAGTGCATAACTTTGAAAAACAAGACCTATCCCTCTATCTTTTGGCGATACATTATTTACTACTATATCATCAAAGAAAATCTTTCCCTTCGTTGGTTTATAAATACCCGCTATCATAAGCAAAGCTGTAGTTTTGCCACAACCACTCGGACCAAGCAAGGCCACCAATTCCCCTTTTTTGATCATAATACTTAGATCATCTACTGCTACAACCTCCCCGAATTTCTTAACCAGGTTTTCTAAACGTAATTCTGACATTTAACTACCTCCTTTCATACCACCGGCACCCATTTGTGTTAGATATTTTTGTAGAAAGATGAAAAGTAAAAGTATTGGAGCAATATAAAAAAGTGCCACGGCAGATAAGAGTCCATAATCCAGAAATCGAAAATCTCCAATAATAGCATTAACGTAAGACGTAAGCGTCCAGCTTGCCCGATCATGAATAAACGTAATTACAAAGATATATTGAGACCAGCCCATAATAGAAGCAAAAATAGCAACTGCAGCTAATCCTCTTTTAACTTGGGGAAGCATAATTTTATACCACACCTGAAAACGGCTTGCCCCATCTACTAATGCTGACATCTCTATATCCCAGGGGACAACATCAAAGTGTCCTTTTAGTACCCAGACAGCAAAAGGCATAAATAAAGCAGCAGTGGCAAAAGCAACTCCTACAAGATTAAGCGCATCCAAGACCCGCAAAACATAATAAGTGGCTATTAATAAGGCAATTCCTGGAAAAGCATGCAGTATTAAGGTAAATGCCAGCAAAAAATTGCGACCCCTAAATTTCATACGGGAAATGGCGTAAGCTGACGGTGCCGAAGTAAGAAGAACAATAGCAGTTGTCCCAATTGCTAATACTAAAGTATTCCAGGTTGTGCGCCATAACTCTGGATAGTATGGTGATGGTCGTTCCCAAAGAAATCGCCAGTTCTCAAACGTAAACCCGGTTGGGACAAGCCCCCAAGTCATCGTTTCAGCAAACGAATTGACAATCAACCAGCTATAGCCAATTACAATTGGCAAACCAGTTATAATTAAAAACGCATAGAGAGTAAACTTCAATAATCCTTCTTTAAAACGTTCGCGCTTTAAAGTCGCTAGCTGAAGGCAAGTATTATTATTATAATTTTCATTTTGAACTCTTTTCTTATTTTTCATCTCACAATACCTCAATCTTGGGAACTGACATCATTCGTTTAAGCCTGAACAGTTTCCAGTAGAAGAATGAAGCGCCTCCCGCAATTATTACCAAAACTAAAACTATTGCCGAACCAAGGCCAAATCGAAACACACCAAAATATCCTCCCAAAGCAGTCAGGTAGCTGTAGAGCGACCAGGGTGTAGAGGCAAAAAATGGTCCTCCCTCGGTAATAATCATAATATATTCAAATGAACCTAGCAATGAAAGGGTCTGAAATGCTGTTACAAACGCCAAAGGCCAGTAAATTTGGGGAATAATAATATAACGAACACTTTGCAACCAATTTGCCCCATCTACCTGAGCCATCCAGTGATGGTCCTGTGGAATAGCCTGAATCGCTGCATAAAAAATAATCATTCCTAATGAAGCTCCAATTACTCCATTTGCAATAACAATAACTGCCATAGGATAATAAAGAGCCCACTCCACTTCATTGAATCCCAGCAATCCAATTATACTATTTAGAAATCCCAGCCGGGTAGGATCAATAATCCACAACCAAATTACTCCATAGACAATGGGAGGGCTAAAACGTGGCAATAACCATAAGGTGCGAAAAAAAATTCCTACCGGCCTTTTTACAGCTGAAGTTACCAGGGCAAGAACCAGAGCAAGTCCTACATTAAATATACTCAGGGTAGCAATAACGTAAATCACTGTGTTTTTAAGAATTCTAGGCAATAAAAAATCCCTAGCCATATGTTGGAAATTGCCGATTCCAATAAAATCCCAGAGAAGTCTGTGATCCATATCAGTAAAAGCCATCCCCCCTGTTAAGACAGCAGGAACAGCATAAAAGCTAACAACAATAAGCACAAACGGGATAAGCAAATATAAAGCCAGTCGCCTCATTTTTTCCCGCCCCTTTCCCCGTCAGGTCATTTGCTTAATAATGCAATCTTTTTAATCAAATTAGCACTACACGGGGAAGAAATTCTTTTCTCCCCCGTGTGCATTAAGCAATGCGTGCGTCAAGCAAATTTTAGCGAACTATAAAATGTTCGTCACCGATCTCAAGGCTGGCTCTCTCAATTAGAAAATCAAGGGCACCCTCCGGGGTCATAGCCCCAGCTTGCACGCCACTAATTGCGTCATGGATAATCGTAAGAAAAGCCCCTGTCTTGGGATGAGCTGGTGAAAAGATCTGATAAGGTAACAACTCTGCTGCAGCACTTAAAAACTCAGCTTCAGCAAAAGGCGCGAAAGCAACCTGTGAGCGCCTGATTGCCAGCTTTGCACCGGTCAAAGCATGATTTGTGTTCAGCTCTACAGATGAAGCTAGAGTAATTAGCAATGCAGCCAAATCTTTATTTTGAGAAACTGCCGTCACCATATAAGCAAGAGGATGACCAAGCTGGTTGGGGGTCCCTTCAGGGCCACTAGCAGGAATCAAAGTCCAACCAAGGTTTTTCCAAAGTTGCTCTTCAGGAATACCCCAATCTTTTATAAATTCAGCCCAGTGCCACATGCCGCCAGTAATTTGGAATCCGGCTGTTCCTTCTACCGCAATTGCGGTGTGCACCGCTGGCCATGCCCACGCACTCATTCCAGACGGTAGAAGTTGCTCACGCACGGCCCGGTCAAAAAACCGGAACATCTCTAAAAAGGGTCCGCGATCAATTACAAGCTTACCAGTTGCTTGATCAAAATACTCTCCTCCATGAGCAACCACGTATTGCAGAAAATCGGGACCGGCAGTTGGCCGATGAATTATAGGATACTCTACTAAACCGGCTCTTTTCAGTTCCCGGGCGGTCTGCAGTAAATCATCCAGCAAAAATTCCCTTTCAGCTACACGGCGCGGCAAATCATTGATCTCTTCTTCCGTCCACCCTAGTGCCCGTAAATGATCTTTGCGATACCACACCATTCGTACTTCGATATCTTGAGGCACAGCCCATATCTGACCTTCCCAGGTCACCGCTTCCCACAAGTGAGGAAAGAAATCTTGGTAGGCATAATCCCAATATTTTTCAATATACTCATCAAGGGGAATAATCCAACCCGCTTCGGCCCATGTAGGCGCATCCAGATGGCTGCTCAAAATGATATCCGGCACAACTGCCGGGTCTCCTTCGGCAAAAGTCAAACTAGCTCTTTTACGGTAACTAGACCAGGACTCAGTCCAAAAATCAGCTTCAACTTCTACGCGAACATTAGCTCCTGATGCTTCCAGCATTGTATTCAACCGGTCTGCAGCTAAAACTAAATTTTCGGCCCGATAAAACGCTGGTCTATCCGGACCAATTGTCCAGGCACGGATAGTAACAGTTTCAATTTCAACTACCTCGTCAACTACCTCGTCCACCTGAGGCGCAGGCGGACAACCGGTTAGCACTAAAGCCGCCACCAATAAGCAACTCACCCCCAGCCACAAAGTTCCTTTTCTCATTTTTTTATCGCTCCTTTCTGTTTTTTTATCGCAACTACTCAGGTTCAAAATTCCGGGCATCTCGTCCTCCTTATATCTTACTTGTTTTCCTAGTGGTGCTCCTGTCTGTTGAATTCGTTATATCCCTCTCACCTCCT
>JALPXQ010000091.1 GCA_023271515.1 Dehalococcoidia bacterium
AGAGATAAATGCTCTGGAAAATTATGTGCGATATGGCGGAAGATTACTCCTGGCTGATAGCACCCTTAACAGAGAGTCCACCTCAGCCCCCTTGCTTACGATTTTTGGGTTAGGATCGCGACTAGTGAATCAAATAGTCACTATTCCTCATCAACAAGATGTTCAAAATGAGCAAACAACTTCTACTATGCTGCTACCCCTTAAAACATATCGACCGGCAAGAATGGGCGTAATACCAAGGCACCATTCCATCAGTGGTTTTCCCACCCTTAGACTGTTGGAGGTCGAATATCGCACCGGCAGAGTGTTCGTAGTAATGGATTCTAACATGCTCAGCAATGCAATGCTTGGTGATCCGGGAATGCCACCTACTCCTTTGCAATTTGAACTTCATCAAAAGCTCTTTTCTGCCATCACTAATATTGTATTGGGGCAAAATGACGCCTATTCTGTGCCACGGGATTGATTAATCTAGATTATGGAGGTGTATCCCCATGTCGATGAAGAGAATAATGATTCTTTTCCGGAAAAACTTCATTTCCCCTACTCTTTTGCTCGGTTTAATCCCTGTTTTTGTATTACTGGTCTTAGGTTTAGGTTTTAGGTTCACAGGAGCGTATAGAGAAGGGTTTGACATTTTTTTCCTGCCACTTTTGATGGACTTTTTGCCTCTGGGAGTTGGTCTCGGGGCATTTATTGGGTTTATGGGATACTTACAGCAGGAAAAACTCAACGGTACGGCAGAAATGTTGTTTTCTACACCTGTCACCACCAGGGAGTACATGCTGTCACTTTGGTTCACAGGACTGGTTATATCTGCCGCAACTGTCTATTCTGCGATGGGTATATTTGCAGTCTCTCTAGGCATTGAGCGTGTAGCGGCTCATGTTTCTCCCTTAGTCTGGCTGCAGCCCCCATTGTTGATCATTACTCTCGTATCCGGCAGTGGTTTAATCGCCAGCATAATGCTTCGGCACAGCAGCATGATAAAGAATATAGCTTACGGCGTTATCGTTTTTGCCCCGATTGCAATTGTTATGGTAGTAGTTGGGCTCATGTTTATCACAAGATTCATCGGCCTTGTTGATCTGCCCGAAGCGCTACCGTCATGGGTGGCATGGTTATTGGAAACATTGCAAGCGGCAGGAGAGATGGTGCCGTCTTTTGTTTATTCTCCCTGGGCACGCTGGCTTCCAACCTCAGTTTACATGCTCGTATGGTTTTTTATATTGAGTAGAAAAATTCATATCGGCAATTTTGTACGTCCGTCGACAGGCTGGCGTAGACTGTTTTTTGTACCGTGGTGATTATTTTGGGCTATTTGTTGTAAAGTGGTGATAAGGATAAGAACAAAGGTGAAGATTGCCTGTTCTGAGGCGTAGAACCCAACTGCTTTAAGCGGTTTCAGAGCCTGCCTGCAGCAGGCAGGGGAGAATCCCCCATTGGGGGATTGACAGAGGGCCAAGGGTTAAAGGAAAATTAAGCTGTGAAAGATATTGTTTCACAATTGTCCAGCGCATAGGGTAGCTTAAAGGGGCTGAAAAGCCCTGGATCTTAAAAGCGGGGGTTTTCAAAACGGCCTCTCACACTTTAACGGGGGATAGGAATGGAATGGATGACAGGCATCATTGATGAGATTCTTTATCGTGATGCCTGGATTGCAAGTTTTATCATTGGAGCAGTCGCAGCGATGATCTTGATTGCAGCAATACGAAAGATCGCAAATCGCCCTGCTAAAACAAAACGAGCCAAAGCTGTAACATTCGCTTTTGAAGTCCTCGGGGGCATTTTGGGGGTTGTTCTTAATGTTGCTCATCATATCGCCACTTTACTTGACCTGCGATAGGTATCGGAGGTATACCGCACTGCTTAAGACAGCTACCTTTTTGGACGATAAATCTCTCTGAGCATGGCTGAGCATAGACGATTTACTCCACGGAGGTTCTTATGCCAGAGGCAATCTTGAGGGTCGAAAACCTGTCCAAGAGCTACGGCAGATTTGCTGCCGTCAAAGAGGTAAGCTTCGAACTTAGAAGGGGTGAGGTCTTTGGCTTTCTGGGGCCCAATGGTGCCGGGAAAACGACTACCATAAAGGTATGCACCGGTCTGCTCAAGCCAAGCGCTGGACGGGTGATTATCGGCGGGTTTGATATTGTAAAACAACCGGTTGCGGCAAAGGAGCTGCTTGGCTACGTTCCCGATAACCCGTTCCTATACGACAAGCTTACCGGCAGGGAGTTTGTGCGCTTTGTATCCCGGTTATATAACAGCAACTCCGCGGAACAAAGAATCCAGGAGCTGTTCGACTCCTTTGAGATGAGCGATAAGATCGACGAGCTGATTCAGGGCTACTCCCGGGGAATGCGCCAGAAGACGGCCCTGATCTCGGCCTTGATTCACAATCCCCAGGTACTCTTTGTGGATGAGCCAACGGCAAATCTCGATCCCCGAAGTGCCCGCCTGGCGAAGGACATCTTTCGCGCTCTCACCAAGCAGGGGGTAAGCGTCTTCATGTCAACCCATATAATGGAGATCGCCGAGCGTCTCTGCGACCGCATCGGCATCATCCATCACGGCGAGCTTGTTGCCCTGGGCACCCTGAGCGAGCTCAATCAACAGGCGGCCTTAGAGGGTTCCACCCTGGAGGACGTCTTTCTTGAACTTACCGGCGATTTTGATGCAGATACCAAAAAGCTCCTGGAGGAGCTTGGCACGTGATTAAAGTTCTCCTGCAGAAGGAAGCACTTGTCTTCAGAAATAGCTATCTTAAAACCAGAAGGCAGATACTGATCGCCCTCGCCTGGCTGGGCGTGGGCATTGTGGTTATCCGGTGGGCAACCGGGGAAATTGCGGAGGAGATCCGCCCGCTACTGGTCAACATCCCCCCAACACTAGCGGTGGTACTTATCACCTCCCTCTTCCACATCATTCTGCTCTGGCTTTTGTTTGCGACCTTCTCGTTAATGCTGCGAGAGGCTCGATCTAAGTTCTATCACTCACCTGAGCTTAGCCTTCTCATCTCAAGCCCCATACCAGCAAATACCCTCTTCATCTTCCGCTTCCTCCTGGCCACCTGCTTTTCCAAAGGGGCTTTAATGAATCTAGCCGTCTTTGTGCTGTTGCCCCTTATTGCCCTGGGTATAGCCGGCGCTGCCCCATGGTACTACTACCTGTTTATTCTGCCAGTGGTTTATCCACTACTGACGATATCTGCCTCCCTTGCTATCCTTCTGGTGATGATACTTATTAGGGTGCTATCAACTAAAAGGATAATGCAAGCAGGAGCAGTCTTCGGTTTTCTGGCAACTGGCCTGTGGGTAGGCTTCTTCATTATAGGCCCTGAAAGGATACTGCCGCGGTTACCCAGTTGGATAGAGACAGCAGAACCGGTCCTGCGTATAGTTTTCCCCCTAAGCGATGCTGCCAATGCTCTAACCTATCTCACACAGGGTGATATATCTTTTGGACCGCTACTGCGTCTGTTTTTCGCCGGTGGCATTATTCTTGCTGGGTCCATGCTGGCTGCAAAGAGGCTTTACTACTCAGGCTACGATAGGACTCAAACGATAGAGATCTCCACCAAGAAACAAGTTGAGCGACCAGCCAGAGAACCTCTTTCCCTGGGAAGAAGGGGCAATCTTATCTTGACCGAATGGATGAAGGCGGCGCGTAACTACGAGATGGCTCAAGCCGCGGTCGGCCTTTTGGTGATGTTGATTGTTTATCTTTTCATGGCGCCGGTATTTGTGCTACCGGAACCCTGGGGCGGTTTAGTCCCACTTGCCCATATTGCGGTGATCGGTTTTCTCGCTTCTGGGGTGGTAGCGGTATTCTTTATCCCTGCGGCCATCCGTGAAGATCCAAAAGCTCTCAAGCAACAGTACTCGGTGCTTAAGGCTGCGCCCTTTGGGGGAAGGGAGTTCATCTGGTGCTACTGCTTGCCCCCCTTCCTCCCCCAACTCCTGCTTGGTGGAGTAATATTGCTCGCACTCAATATCTTCATGGGAAGCAGTATCCTGACTATCCTTCTCTCGCTGGTAGTATTTGGCATGCTGGGCGGAACCGTTACTCTGTTAATGCTGGCGCTGGATATGGCAGGTTATGCCGGGCAGGGAGAGGCAGCCAGTGTAACTGGTGGTGTCGTACGCAATATCCTGCCCTGGGTTTATTATGTTGTGGCTCTGGGAATTCTGGCATTTGGACAGGTCTATACTGGGTTTGAGTTCCTGGGCTTTTTGCATCACTTACCACAGGCACTGATGATAGCCACAAGTGGGGCCGTCTTTCTGGCCTTAACCGGATTTACACTTTATCACTCCTTCCGCCTGGGAGCCCGATACTGGGAAGAGATGGAGATGTAGATCGGAGCGCTTTTCTGCTTATCCTGGTTTTTTCTGGGTGTAGAACTGGAACGAGACATCATTGTCATCTTTAGCCTGGTATTATTTATGATAAGCTTGAAGTTGATCTACC
>JALPXQ010000092.1 GCA_023271515.1 Dehalococcoidia bacterium
AAGAGTTGAGAGGTGTGGGACTCCGGACTCTAGACTCTCGACTCCAGACTCTAGACTGATGAAACATGAGTGGTGACCGGACTCCAGAATTGCAGGCGCAGTATACTGAAGCGCTAAAAAACTACATAGAGAGGCGCAGCGAGAGCGCTTTGTTTGCCATCTCCAAGTTGAGCAAGGAATTCCTGAGTGAGGATATCGGTCCCGACCAGGTTACCGAGATACATTCCTCAGCTCTGGGCAAGGTAATAGGGGGATTGACTCATGATGAGGCACTCAGTGCCTTTCATCGCTCTACAGAGCCACTGCTGGAACTGATGATGAACTATGCCATGGCTTACCAGGGATATGTGGAACAGCACAAAAAGAAACTGGCCGAATATGAAATGGGAGGTCAATTCAAGGATTTGGAGAAACTGGCCAGTGTCGGCCTGCTCTCGCTGGGCATGATGAATGAGACAGGCAATCAACTGCAGGATATTGCGAGTTATTCCAAGATGATGACCCGTGGAGGAGCCGATAATAAGGAATTCCCGAAAGTGATACTGCAGCGGGCAGCTCAGGCAATGGGGAGTTTGAAAACAGTATATCTCTATTCTCAGAGAGTGGCTAAAGACGAAATAAAGCCGGTTAACATCAACGACTTGTTGACCGAGTCAATTAATCTGGTGAGAAGTATAGTGGGCCTTGATTCGCTTGCAATCCAGACAAACTACAAGGCGTCGGTGAGCATAAATATGAATATCAGTGAGATGCAGCAGGCATTTGTGAACCTGATTGCCAGTGCTATTGACGCCATGCACGGGAGCGGCAAATTGACGATATCTACCGCCATAGACCTGGTAAGGAAACGAGAGTATCTCACCACCAAACTGGTTTATAGCAATAACGCGACAGCCAAAACCAAAAATATCTTCAGCTTGCCTCTGGCAAAGGAAAGCGTTGCTCTTAGCATCGCCAGAAGCATCATAAGAAGGCAAGGGGGAATGCTGGAGGTAGATGGTGGTGTCGCCGGTACTACAATTATCGTCCGGCTGCCAGTGCCGGACAAGCTCGATAATTTCCTCAAGGGCATCAGGAAGCCGGGGTAGCAGGAGATGGATCTAGGAATAGCGACCAGGCCTAAAAGGGGCCAATCAATCAACGGCGACGCCTATTTCGTTGGAGAGTACGACGGCAAGGTGCTCCTGGCTGTCATCGACGGCGTGGGGCATGGCGAGGAGGCCAACCGCGCCGCCCGGAGGGCGATCGCCTTCCTGGAGAATTATCGCCAACCAGGTTTAGAGACACTGATACAGGGTTGTCACCGGGAATTGCGGGGGACTCGTGGGGTCGTCATCAGCCTTGCTCTAATGAATAAAGGGAACAGCACGCTGTCACATGCCGGCATCGGCAATATAGAGAGCCGAATTATAACGGAGGACAACCGGATGGTGCATCTGATATCTATGAATGGCGTCATCGGGCACAATCTCAGGAAAGTGAAGGAGTTTCAATATCCATACCACCCTGGGGATACCATGGTGATGTTCAGTGACGGCATATCATCAAGATTTATGACTGACCTGGTGAGGGAAGGGATTCCCTCACCCCTCAATCCGCTGGTGGATTTGCCGGCAGTGGCTCAGAGGATACTGGAAAAACATAGCAAGGATGATGACGCTACGGTCTTGCTGGCGAGGTTATGGTGATATGACAGAGGAAAAGCGAGAAGTAAGAGAGATAACCACGGGGAGCGTCGAGATCGACAAGAAACTGGGAGGCGGCATTCCCTCAGGTTCCCTGATACTCGTTGAGGGTCAGTCGGATGCGGGGAAATCCGTGTTCACCCAGCAACTGATCTGGGGATCGCTTCATGCCGATTGCCGGATAACGCTCTTTTCCACCGAGCACACCATCAAAAACCTGATGAGGCAGATGGATAGTCTCGGCCTGAATGTCCTGGACCATCTCCTCCTGAACCGGCTCAGGGTATATCCGGTCCAGTTGATGAAGGGGGAAAGCGACCTGGAGCTCGTTATGCAGGTCTTGTCGGCAGCCATTCAGCGAGAGAGCAATGCTGATATAGTGATCGTCGACTCACTTACCGCCTTTGTTACGCATGTCCCTATTGAAGCGACCATTGGCTTTTTTGAGGATTGCAAGAATCTTTGCAATGAGGGGCAAACTTTACTTGTTGTCGTCCACGCCTATGCCTTTAGTGATAGCACACTCATTCGTATCCGCTCCATGTGCGATGCGCACCTCAGCCTGCGCATCGAGGAGATGGGAGATAAGTTGATAAAGGTGCTCGAGGTATCCAAGATAAGAGGTGCCACCAAAACTACCGGTAACATAGTGAGCTTCGAGGTGGAGCCCGGATGGGGAATGAAGATCATACCGATATCCAAGGCGAAGGTGTAGGGGAGAGCAGCCATGCCGAAACTGGAATTGCCTTTTGAAGCCCGAAGAATCGAGTTGGAAGGTGAAGACCTCCTCAGCACCGGTCTGTATCCCATGCTTCCCAAAGGACTCAAAGAGGTGGCGCGAGCGAACATTTTTCTCCTGGAGTATCTTCATATGGTACCAGTTGAGGAAATAGGCATTCCAAAATACTATGAGACCCTCACCAGAGGCCTTGGCGAAGAGAGGTTGCCCAATCTCATCTACCCCGTTAGAGGAGGCACTTTCACACACATCTATCCCGACCCTGCAGATGAGAGGCATACCTACATCTCAGTGGAGCCCATTCTTGTCTTAGACATGGATAGGATCATGCCCAAGATCGAAGGGAGGCTGCTGGATTTCACCCAGGAGTTCAGCAGGAACGTCACTGACGAGGAGAAAAAGGAAAGCTTTCTGAGAGTCATAAATAAGATATGCAGTGTCAAAAAGGACGGCGCTAAAAAGGCGCCCCCGAGGAATGGCGGGTCCCCTGCTGGGGAGAGCAAGTGGATCGGTTTTAGCGGCAAGTGGTATGGGGGGACGGGCAAATTGGCTGGTCTCAAGGGCAGGTTACATTCGATAAAAGGCAGATTGTTTGCTAAGAAGGCTGGCAATAGAATTGAACTGAGTCCTAAAGAAATCGAGGCGGTCAAATACCTGATTGTTCGAGACAAAGTGGGAGTGGGAGTCCTGGAACCACTGGTTCACGATATCTACATCGAAGACATCAGCGGCAGTGGAGTCGGCCCCATCTTTGTCGAGCACAAGATATTCAGGAGCCTGAAGACCGCCGTCACGTTCACCAGTATGGATGAACTGGATGATTTCGCCATGAGGCTGTCTGAGCGAATCAAGAGGCCGGTCACGCTTCACAGTCCCATCGTGGATGCCAGTCTCCCCGATGGTTCGCGGATAAATATCGTCTATGGCAAGGACGTCTCCAAACGGGGAACCAGTTTCTCCATTCGCCGGTTTAGCGAGGTGCCCACCAGCATAATGCAGCTTATCGACTTCGGCACCATGAACTACCAGATGGCGGCTTACCTGTCACTGGCCCTCGAAGAGTATATGAACATCTTTATTGCCGGGGAGACGGCATCCGGCAAGACGACCACCCTCAACGCCATTACCACCTTCATCAAGCCGGAGGCCAAAATCGTGAGCATCGAGGATACCCCCGAGCTGCAGGTACCGCATAAGAACTGGCTTCGAGAGATATCCCGGGACGCCAAGAAAGGGCAGAGAGCAGCCGAGGTGGGCATGTTCGATCTGCTCCGGGCAGCGCTGCGGCAGCGCCCTAACATGATAATAGTCGGTGAGATCAGGGGAGTGGAGGGCCTTATCGCCTTCCAGGCGATGCAAACCGGTCACGGGGTAATGTCCACCTTCCACGCGGCCTCGGTGGAAAAACTGATCCAGCGACTCACCGGGGATCCTATAAATGTCCCCAAATCATACATCGACTGTCTCAACATAGTGATCATTCAGTCGGCGGTGAAGCTCCCCAATGGAAAGCCCGCAAGACGCGTTCTCAGCATCAGCGAGATTCTGGGATACGATCCGGCCTCTCAATCCTTCTCCTTCCTCCATGCATTCATGTGGAACCAGGCCAAAGATGTGTTCGAGTTTACTGCCAACATGAATAGTTATCTCCTGGAGGAGAAGATAGCTCCAAAGAGAGGCATCCCTCCGGAAAAGAAGCGGAACATCTATAACGAACTTAACCGCCGGGCGCGGATCCTGGAGCGACTACACAAAGAGAAAGGAATTACTGATTTCTATGAACTACTTGG
>JALPXQ010000093.1 GCA_023271515.1 Dehalococcoidia bacterium
ATGCTTGCTATTGGTGGGAGGCACTACCGATAAGTCCCCATCACCAGCAACAAGCCAGGGAGGTAGGAATCCTCATACTTGACCGCTACTTTGGGATCTATATCTCCGCTATGAGTCCGCAAGAACTCGAAGAATTATGGGATGTGATAGGCCATGAAAACCAAGAAAAGGCGGAGCGTCTCTTTGCCCATTACGCCAGAGAGAAGGGGTTTCAAATACCCGGAATGCCCGCTCCCACGGAGGAGGAGGAGTTCATACCTCCTCCTGATGCAACCTACTGGTGGGAGTTCGTAGACCCCGAATTCCGGGACGAGGCGATTCGTAGAGCCAAGGCAGAATTTCCAGAAGTTGATGTGATGACATTGACACTGGAGAAATATGACCATCTTATTAACCCCCCTCCACCCCCTCTGAGGTTACTAACCATTCAGGAGAGGAAGCAATACCGAGGTACCATTACGGCATTCGGAACACCCCGCACATATACCGCTGAAGCTGAGATAAGGGACTGGTTCGATAGATTGCTTGAAGCAATAACGTTTCCCCCACCTTTTACGGCATATCTCAGTTATGCCTATTCGGTGCGCTCATTGGGCCTCTGTTGGACCGGCTTCATCCGTGTAGATCTTTGCGCGAACAAGGTGACAGAAGAACAGCTACTAGCACTTGGCCCCAAGATTTATGCGGTCATAGCGGAAAGTGCAGAGAGACTCGGCATTGGGGATGTCCCAGTTGCATTTCATCGGACCGTATTGCGCCTCCTTGGGCCAGCGGTTGCGGAGGTTCGCCTGCATCAAGTAGCTCTCTTTGAGGGGAAGACGCAGTCCGTGTGTATCAGAAGTGCATCATCGGCAACGGAATTCGCCTGTCCGCCCTCGCCCCCGACAAGAACTGACATAGTAGGGGGAGTCGGATTGCAAACTGAGCACCATGGCATTTTGTTCCGGCTTGTCCGCGACGGGGCAACGGTGGGTTGGCGAATAGGAGACATGGTGCTCGGGAGTACGACCGGCTTCGCAGTTCGAGATCCAATCTTCTGGTAGGATGATATAGATTACACAATGACCGGACATGACGGGCCGCCTAACCGGGTTGATATTTGCGCAGACGCGTACCCCGATGTCATTCGAATTATTCATGTCGAGCGCACCCGAACTCAGGTTAATCATCCCGTTTTCCAACCAGAAGTAGCACCGGGAAACGAAGCTGGTACCGTTGCCGGTGTTGTTAGCTACGCCTACTATGCGGACATGGCCAGGGTGGCGATTGCAGATCAATACGTGACTCCTCCATATGTTCGTGTACTAGGCTTCAACGAGCCTGTAAGGGGTTGGGCAGACCCCCGCGTGCATCAGCAGGTGTGGAAAACTGGAGTTACAACCGACACCACGCATGGGTGGGTAATACAACAACTGCCATCAGTGTCCCACCCGGTTTTCGGCACTCTCAGGAACCAGTTCAGGGCAAATCTTTGGAGCGATCACGGAGACAGTGGTGGCCCTGTTTTCAGACGCCTGCTACTGGGCGGAGTTGAGGTGGTAGGAGTCGTGTGGGGAGGAGTAGAATGTCCTACATATGGCCTTGTATATACTTATTTCTCGCCAATATCGGGAATAAAGCTTGAACTACCAGGATGGTATCCATACACGAGATGATGATCCAGGCATGCGGCAACAGGCCCATCGTCGCTTCCCTGGCAAGAGGAATGTAAGAACAATGGATCGCTTCGCGGGGTGGAGCAGTGGAAGCTCGTCGGGCCCATTACCCGAAGGCCGTTGGTTCGAATCCAACCCCCGCTAGAATGAGAATAGAAGGGCTGGCTCTAAAATATGAGGGTCAGTCCTTTTTGGGTTGCCAAGGAACTAAGATGTCCTGACGATGCAAACCTTTTGCCGTCCCCATCGTTATATATTATAGGGGGGCAAATCTTGGATAAGGGAGGTGAGAGCCAATCATGATAAGCTAAATGGGATCAGGCCAACTGCGAGTTGGTCCACACTCACAAAAAAGTGGGTAAGAATATAAGAAACGGAGGTAAACCAAAATGAAACCGAAGGGAATAAGAACGATTGCCTTGCTTCTGATTGCCCTAGTCTTTGTGGTGGGCTCAGTAGCAGGAGCAGCGGCTGTTCGTGCCGGCGAGGTGCCGGGAACTGATGTGTACTGGTGGGAGGATGAGCAATGGAAAGAAGACACGGGCGATTCATCTCCTTATGAGCGCCAGCAGGTAAGGGACATATTGATCCTAATACTTGACACCTACTTCGCCATAGATATCTCCCGCATGAGCTTAGCCGAACTGGATGAAGTAGGGAGGCTAATAGGGTTTGACCTATTGGAGGACAAATTGCCTCGTCTGTTTGAGCATTATGCCCAAAAGAAAGGTATTGAAATGCCAGAACCACCTGAACCTACTGCTCCCCTTCCTGTTGAGCCCGACCCTTACTGGTGGTATATCGTGGGATATCCTGAGGCAACCATACAGTGGATTATGGAGCAAGTCGCCGAGGCGAAGGGAATGTCCCCCGATGAGGTAAGGGCAAGTTTTGGGGAATTATTCCCCGGTGTGGAACTGTGGAGCATGAGTTTCGGGGAATTTGCCGAGTTCATTGACAGCCTGCCCCGACCCCCGCTCGAACCGATATCTTTTCAGGAACTGAAGGACAAGCCTAACATTATTGTATTCGGAAGGGTTCCTGAGTTTTCCGGCGAGCAAGAACTAAGAGAATTCAACCAAAAATTGGAAAAACTACTAAACGAGGTGCTAGACAAGGTAGTTCCGTTATTACGCGAGCTGAAACGCTGCGAATTTCCCCTTGTGATGATTGGAACTTACCGCGGAGCCATCAGCATTGATGTACCCAGTCATTGTCTGCCAAGAGCACAAGAAATCTATCTCGTCATCGCGCAGAAGGCGGAGAGCCTCTTTGGAATTGACGATGTGCCGGTAGTATTTCGCGCGGAACTCAGACAAATTCGCTTCCTTCGCGCGGAGGCCTGCAAGGAGTCTAACACCACCTCCTGTGATTGGGAGGCACCGTGGAACGAACCGTTCTGTCCCATACCTGGTGCAGTGAAAGTTACTGCCGATTAGGGTGGGGCCTCAACAACAAGCTTTGCCGTTCGGCGGTTCACGTGGTGGCCTTTCGATTGGTGGGACGAGGATTACATCATAACCGGCCACAAGGGACCGCCTGTTTGGTGTTGTGCCACCAATAGATGGGTGCCGACTATTACCCCGGTGAATATGTCTATAAATCAACCAACCCCTGGGCATGAAGGTGGGACGGTAAAAGACAATGTGGGCACGAGTACTTATGCGGATGCTGCGCGCGTGGGAATTTCCGATGCGAGGGTACATCCCTACATACACATTGGAGGCTCTCCAAGTCAGCCCGTTCTGCGTCCGGTATTTGACGCTGACGATCCCGAAGTAGGAGATATAACCTGGATAAGTGCCGCAAGGACTGGGTTAACCCTCCAGATAGAGGTCGTGGGGCATGAATCGATCATCCATCTGGAGCCGCCTCCCTTTGAAGCCCTTAAAAATCAGTTTTTGGCGAATCCCATAGGGCCCATCTGGCCAATGGCTGGTGACTCCGGCAGTCCACATTGGCTCCCAGTATGGTGCCCAGAAAGAGGACACGGAACAAAGATACACGGACTTTTGAGTGCCGTAATCAAGAAATTGCTGGACGGAGAGTGGGTACCAGAGTACATAATACTTTCACCAGTATCAGGACTATCCCATGAGTTTCCCGGGTGGGCGGTATGGCGAAGATAACGGCCAGGAAAAGGCAAAGCTGGGTTTAAGGGAGTATATACCGAAGCGAAAACGGAGACCTTGGGGATTAGTTTGCGCAGTGGAAACTCGTCGGGCTCATAACCCCAAGGCCGCCCGTTCGAATCCAACGCCCGCTACCAAGAAATAAGAGGCTGGCTCCAAAACGTTGGGACTGGATTTTCTTGATAATACGGGAAAAAGAGGTAAGATGACGTGAGCCCAGATTGTTTGCCAATAGCCGTAACTTTTTGCCGTCTCCATCGTTATATATCATAGAGGGGCAAATCTTGGTGATAAAGGAGGTGAGAGCGAGTGATGATAAACTAAATGTGGTCAGACAAGCTGCGAGTTCGTCCACACTCGCAAAAAAAAGTGGGCAAAAATAACAAACGGAGGGTAACCAAAATGAAACTGAAGGGAATA
>JALPXQ010000094.1 GCA_023271515.1 Dehalococcoidia bacterium
GCTTTGCTTAAGGAAGGAGGTGGTGTCGCATGAAAGTATGAGGTTATGCTGAGTGGCTTGAAATCTCAAATATCCTAACCCGGACAAGCCGGAATCAAACAGATGTTCATGCCCATTCAGCGGGAGATTGATAGCCACAGAGTTCACAGAGAAGATCAAAACAGATCAGGCATCAAAAGAACCTCTCTGTGCCTCAGTGTTTCTGTGGCTAAATCGTTGCAGATTTCTTTCCATTTCGCGCAAGACTTCAGATGTTAGGGACTAAATTGCCCATGCGCCGCGCCGCACCATGTCGCATGAAAGTTGCGTTGTGGGGGCAAACTTAAAGGGAGGAAGAAAGTGAAAAAGAAACTAGTGTTGATTCCGCTGGCATTGTTGCTGGCTACGAGTATCGTTGCTATAGGCTGTCCACCGGAAGAGGTGGAGCAGCCGGTGCCGGTGGTTCCGGAGCCTGTGGTATTTGAGTGGACTATGCAAGCAGATGTTGGGCCAGGGGAACCTATATTTATCTACACGAAAGAGTGGATCCAGGACATTTATGTGGCAAGCGGAGGCCGGTTGCAGATCACCCTCCATCCAGCAGGCGCGATAGTGGGGTTTATGGATGTATTTGGTGCTGTAGCGGAGGGTACTATTGATCTTGCCAATACCTGGGGGCCTTACTGGGTAGGGTATGATCCGGTTTTTGGCATGTTCTGCGGGTCAGCCATGGGAATGACCCCCGAAGAAACCTGGTTATGGCTCTACGAATGGGGAGGCTTGGAGCTGAAGCAGCAGAAATTTGCGCAGTACAATATGCACGTGTTGCCTTGTACTACATTCAAACCGGCAGAATTGTTCCTGTGGGCACACCGTCCGATTCGCACATTCGAGGATCTTGAAGGCTTAACGGTTCGTGCTGCAGGTCTCTCCATGGAGATGTTCGCAGAGCTCGGGATTTCCGCTTTCTGGATGCCGGGCGGAGAGACCCCGCCCGCATTGCTAAAAGGGGTAGTAGATGCTGCTGAATTCACAACTCTCCCTGGAGATATGCGGATCGGTTTTCACGAGGCGGCAAGCTACGTTATGATCGGGCCACGTGCGACGGTGATAGCGAGAAATATAATAATCAACGCGGATCGGTGGAATGAACTCCCGCCGGACCTAAAGCAGATTGTAGAAAGCACGACCTATAAGTCCCACTTTCTCTCTTTATATGGACTGAGGATGCTGGAAAAAGAGTATCTGGCAAAGGCCAAGGAATTTGGAATCACCTTCGTACACGTCGAGGACTGCCTGGCGAACCTTATGAGGGAGGCATACGATAGGTTACTTGCTGCAGATGCAGCCGAGTGTCCTTTCTTTGCGCAGGTGTGGGAATCTCAGAAAGCCTTCTTGGATGAGTACCGACGGTTTGCTGAACTCATGTGGCCCTGGGAATAGTAACGAAGAAGTAAGGCCGGGGGCCCTCTCCGTTTCCTTTCTTATTCTTAGAGACTGAAGCGGAGAGAGCCCCATGAGCGACTTATGCCTCCTCCAGAAGTTCGCTCGGAAGAGGCGGCTCGTTCGGGGGCAACTGACAAGTTAATGTCAAAAGTTGTAAACTCGGCCCCCAGGAGATAATACGGTATTTCAAGATCATCGGGGGATTTCCGCCTGAACCCCCCGTAAAAAGCCGTGATACCTGGGTTTTTTCAGCCGTCCCCAAAAGACTTTGGGCTTTTCGGGAAGCCCTGAATTTAGAGTTCTTCATCCCCAAAAGTCTTCCGCCTTCTGGGGATCCCAGTGAATTAGATCGTAAACTTGGGGCCCGACAAGATCAGGGATTTTGCGTGGTGAAGTATATTCAGGGTCCGAGCAAAAATCCTTGGAGTTTTGCGGCCTAGTCTGACGGAGCTTCTCCCCTTTACCGGCATAGGACTTCTTTGAAATTCCTATGCCCCAAGATAGCCCTGAAAGGCAGGATCAAAAAGAGATGATATGGAGTGTTGTTCAATTTATTGCAAAGCTGACTGACGATATCAATCGGATTGTAGCGAAAGGGTTGAGCTGGGCAATCTATCCTCTTATCGCCGTAGTAGTGATTGAGACTATAGCTCGATATGCCTTTGAAGTTCCCATAATATGGGCTAGAGATGTGAGTCTTTGGCTATATGGGATTCCTTTCATGTTGGCTGCGACTTACTACTATCGCATCAAAAACCACATATCCGCACAGGATTTGATATACGCCACACGCATGTCACCACGCGGCCGGGCGATAGTCGACGTGGTGCATTATTTGGTAATCCTTCTACCGATAGCAATTGTGCTCTTAGAACCGGCAGTGATGCAGGTTCAACGTTCTATACAGTGGGGTGAGATCTCCACCATAACTATCTGGCATCCGCCTCTATGGCCCATAAGGGTCGTAATCCTGATAACCCTTGTCATGCTCATGATTCATGGAATCGTCGGCCTGGGTCATGCACTGAGGGTTATAATCAAGGGAGAATGATTGTGCTTGTGAACTGGCGAAGAAGAGGAATCTCATGAGCCCTGAATTAGCGACTATCCTGATGTTCGTTTTCATGTTGGTCGGGATTGGGGTGGGGATTCCTGTGGCCTCGGTTCTGATGGGCGCTGCGATGACAATCGGTTGGTACATGATCGGTGAAGGGGTTTTCTTCATATTATTGTCTGCCGCTTTCGGTGCGATGCGAAATGAAGTCCTGATAGCATTGCCTCTTTTTATCTTTATGGGGAGTATGCTGCAAGCATCGGGTATCGCGGAACGCTTATTCGCAAATCTGCGGGTGCTGCTCGGCCCTGTCAGGGGAGGGGTAGGAATGGTAGTCGTCCTAGTATGTGTCCTGCTTGCTGCTACCACGGGGATCATCGGAACTGCCGTCATCGTGATGGGCCTGGTCGCTCTTCCAAGCATGCTTAAGCTAGGATATAGCAAGCCACTAGCTACAGGGATCGTCTGTGCGGCAGGATCCTTAGGCATCCTTATTCCACCCAGTATCATGTTAATTTTATACGGGCTGTTTGCAGGGGTATCCATAGTAAGGCTCTTTGTGGCCGCAGTAATCCCGGGCCTTCTAATGGCAGGGCTTTACATCGCGTATACAGGTATACGCTGCTACTTCCAGCCACACTTAGGACCGCCGCTGCCCATGGAAGAACGACAGAAAATGTCGCCGGCAGCCTTCTGCCAGCTAATTGCTTCTCTACTTCCCATCACGGCTCTTATTTTTGCTGTGTTGGGAACCATCCTTCTCGGCATCGCTACGCCGACGGAAGCAGCAGCAGCAGGGGCTCTAGGAAGCATGATAATTTGTGCGCGAAAACTTAACTGGAAAACACTAAAAGAGGCGGCCGGCGAAACCATGGCTGCCAGCGCTACGGTCTTATGGCTGGTTGTTGGTGCGGTAATGTTCACTGCTGTCTTTATGAAAATCGGCGGCGGCGAAGTGGTGAGTGAATTTGTGTTGGGGCTGGGAGGAAGCCCGGCCGCCATCCTGGCCATGCTGATGTTGATTTTATTTATTTTGGGGCAACTCATTTGCTGGGTAGGCATATTACTGATAATGGCTCCCATCATGACTCCCTTAGTCATAGAACTGGGTTTTGATCCGGTCTGGTTCGCTCTGCTGGTCTGTGTCAATCTGAATATATCAATGTTGACCCCTCCTTATGCCTATTCGATATTCTATTTGAAGCAAGTATCTCCGCCGGAGGTGTCCTTGATGGACATGTACCGTGGGGTTGCACCTTTCATCCTCCTTCAGATAATATCGTTGCTACTGATCATCTTCTTCCCCCAAATCGCACTTTGGCTTCCTAACCTCATTATGTGACTTAATGAGGTGCTTGTGAATAGAACATCGACAAGGGGATTATGTAGAACTTCCACTTTGCACACGGATGTAGTCCATATACAATATGAATACGGCAGAAAGTTAGACTTAGTGGCTACCTATGTGTTTCCTAATGGAGACACAAATGCCAACTGGGCTACATTGAAACGAACGTAAATGTTGACAAACCCGTCCCGCTACAGATCATGGCTATAGGATAACATATGCAATAACAAGAGTGCCAACATGAGC
>JALPXQ010000095.1 GCA_023271515.1 Dehalococcoidia bacterium
ATTGGGCCTTCGTGACCTGTCTTAATTCCTTCATCACCTTCCTCTTCAAATCTCCTCACCCATTTGCGTACTACATGGCGTGAGGTATGCCATAGAGGAGCGGTGAGAGAGAGGTTACCTGTATCCAAATAGGTCTCTATAATAAGCCTTCTTGCTTCTTCCTTGCTCGTGGTGTAAACTTCCTGGTAGGAAATATCCACGGCCGGTGTTCCTCCTCAGCTTTTTGCCAGATCCCTTTTATAGAAGGAATACCGGCTTTCCTCAACCAGTTTTCCAAAAACCAGTTTTCCAAAAACTGATTAAAACCTGGTAATAATCTCCTGGCGCACACGCCCCCCGCCGCTATTGATTTTTCTCCGGTTTCATATTATAATATAATAGTGAACGAATCAGCCAGTTAACTGTGTAACCTGAGGTGTTTAACCAAACCACAAAAAGGAGGAAATCTAATGGAGGTCGAAAGGAAAGAAGTCCCGGAGGTTAGTGAAGCTCAAGTTGCGGTTCATTGGAAGGAGGAGGAGCTTATTCCTGCGCCACCGGAATTCATTGGTCAGGCAAATCTGGCCGACCCTGCTATTCTGGAGGGGTTTAAGGAGGAGAATTTCCCCGAATGTTTCAAGCATTACGCTGATATGCTCACGTGGGACCAGTATTGGCATACCACATTTGATAGTAGCAACCCACCCTTCTGGAAGTGGTTTGTCGGCGGAAAGCTGAATGCCTGCTATAACTGTGTTGATAGACACCTAGCCAGGTATAAGAATAAAGCGGCATTCATCTGGGTTCCGGAACCGGAGGATGAACCCCATATCGTCTTGACTTATCAGGAACTTTATAGACGGGTTAATGAGGTTGCGGCACTGCTTAGAGACTTTTGTGGACTTAAGGCTGGTGATAGGGTAGCCATTCATATGCCGATGGTTCCCGAACTGCCGATAACGATGCTGGCTTGTGCCCGGCTGGGCGTAATTCATTCCGTAGTCTTCGGTGGGTTTAGCGGCAAAGCCTGCGCTGATCGGGTAGAAGACTCGGCAAGTCGGGTTCTAATAACTATGGATGGCTACTACCGCAGTGGTGAGCTTCTCGATCATAAAGTTAAAGCTGAGGATACCGAAAAGTTGGGCATCGTGGAGAAAATCCTAGTTTGGAGGCGCTATCCCGGGAGATATGTGTCTAAGGCACCAATGCTGGAAGGTCGTGATTACTTCATTAATGATTTGCTTAAGGATTATCGTGGGAAAGTGGTGGCTCCAGTATCTATGCCGGCTGAAGCGCCCCTCTTTCTTATGTATACCAGTGGCACCACGGCAAAACCCAAGGGTATCCAGCATGGCACAGGGGGATATCTGTCCTATGTTACCGGCACGGCAAAATACATCCAGGATATACATCCCGAGGACACTTACTGGTGCATGGCCGATATCGGCTGGATCACTGGTCATTCATATATTGTTTATGGCCCGTTATCGGTTGCTGCCACCAGCGTTCTGTATGAAGGTGTCCCTAACTACCCCGACGCCGGGCGACCCTGGAGGATAGCCGAACAGCTTGACGTAAATATATTCCACACCGCACCGACGGCGATACGGATGTTGAGAAAAGCCGGCCCCGATGAGCCAAAGAAGTATAATTACAACTTTAAGCATATGACTACAGTGGGGGAGCCAATAGAACCAGAGGTGTGGAAATGGTATTACGAGGTAGTCGGTAAAGGGAAAGCAGCAATTGTTGATACATATTGGCAAACGGAAACTGGAGGCTTTATCGTTAGCACTGTGCCGGCACTTCAACCGATGAAGCCGGGGAGTGCTGGTGTCGGTATGCCTGGTATCTATCCCATAATCTATGATGAGGATGGGAAAGAGATTAAAGCCGGGGAAGGCAGAGCCGGTAATATATGCATTAAGAACCCCTGGCCAGGGCGAATGCAGACGATATGGGGAGACCCTGAGCGATTCATTAAAATATATTACGGAAAGTATGCCAAGAAGGATAGTAAGGACTGGCGTGACTGGCCTTACTTTTGTGGTGATGCTGCGGTGCAAGCTGGAGATGGATATTATCGGCTTTTGGGCAGAATCGACGATGTCATAAATGTTGCCGGTCACCGATTGGGCACCAAGGAACTGGAGTCGGCTGCCCTTATCGCTGAGGAAGTAGCCGAAGCTGCGGTTGTCCCCGTAGCCGATGAAATAAAAGGTAAGGTGCCTGATATGTATGTAGCTCTTAAGCCGGGTTACCAGCCCAGCCCAGAAATCGCCGACAAAGTTAAACGGGTTATTACTGCTGAGCTTGGTCCAATCTCCAGACCAAAGAATGTCTACATTGTGCCTGATATGCCCAAGACCCGTTCCGGAAAGATCATGCGCCGTGTGCTTAGTGCTATCTCTAATTACCAGGACTATGGTGATGTCACCACACTGGCTAACCCGGAGGTCGTAGAGAAGATACGTGAAATGGTTCAGCAGAGGTGAAATCTCCTGAAGAGGCCGGGAGAACGGAGGTGATTTGAAACCGAGGGATAGTGAAGGAAAGAGAGAGGGTGATTACAGTGTGCAAGTAGAGTAGCGGCAACTGTGCTTTAGACTAAAAGAAGGGAGGTGGAAGCAATGGGCGGGTAAATCGTCCATTGCTTCACGGATTCAGGAAAAGGGATATTGTGGTGATTCTGTAGATGAGGGGGAAGAAAGTGGGAATGTATATAATGACGAGGTGGAGCATTCCTTTTGCGGGGTTTCTCCTTGCTCTAATGGGAGGGGTTTCCTATGCGTGGGGCGTTTTTGCTGTTCCTATAGAGAAGAGTTTTGAATGGACCAGAGCAGAGGCTGCCCTGCCATTAACCGTTTTCATGGCGATATTTGCTTTAGTTATGGTTCCGGCAGGGAGGCTTTACGATGTCATGGGGCCAAGAAAGGTCGCTGCTATGGGAGCACTACTGTTCATGCCGGCGTACGGGTTGGCTGCATTAGTTGGCCGCATTCCTTATCCTTGGTGGCTGCTAGTAACCTACGGCGTTATCGGTGGAGTCGCCTGTGGCATGACTTACGCTTGTGTTGCCCCGCCCGCCAGGAAGTGGTTCCCCGATAGACCAGGACTTGCCATTTCATTTGGCGTGATGGGCTTTGGGCTGGCGGCCGTGCTCTTTGCACCGCTCAAAGCAGAGTATTTGATCCCCGCTTATGGGATCGAAGGAACTCTTCTCATGCTTGCTATCATGATTACGGCAGTGTGTCTCTTTGCTGCCTGGCTGACAAGGAATCCTCCTGATGGTTGGAAACCTCCAGGGTGGGAACGCAGTAGGGGGGCAAAGCAGGCAAGAGCCCTAAGTGAGTGTACCCCAAGAGACCTCATACGTAGCCCAATGTTCTGGATAATCTGGCTGACGTTTGCTCTCGTGATCGCCGGCGGACTGATGTGTATCCAGCACATCCCGGCCTTCGGGGAGTCAGTCGTTGGACTGACACCGCTACAAGCGGCGGGGGCAGGCGCCGTTTTTTCCGCCTTCAATGGTTTCGGCAGGCCGGTGGCCGGATTCTTGAGTGATAGATTCGGAACGGTATGGGTAATGATCGTGACTTATGTGATACAGGCCATGGCGCTGCTTTCCTTTCATGCCTTTGCACTAACCCTGCCGACATTGTATATCTCCGCGGCACTTATGGGCTGGGGCTTTGCAGTTACTCTGGCTCTCTTTCCGACACTGACCGCTTTCTGTTTTGGCACGAAGCATCTGGGGGTCAATTATGGAATAGTATTTACCGCCTTCGGAGTCGGTGCCCTCGCCCCGGCAGCGGGTGGAGCCATATACGATGCCACAGGGAGCTTTGCCCCGGCATTCCTTTCGGCAGGAATAATGGCCGTGATAGGGCTTGTCTTATGTGTAGTTCTTAAAAGGAAGTATTCGCTGGCATAGCGCTGGTTTATCACCCCTCACTGCGAGAGGAATGGATTTAGCTTCAGAATTGGGCTGGGATAAGGTAACAGGTAAGTTTTTCCAAAAAAGTTGCCGATCTTCCCCTA
>JALPXQ010000096.1 GCA_023271515.1 Dehalococcoidia bacterium
ACCTCCTTTCGGTCACTCATGTTGGGTCTTAGCTTGCTATATTTCTTTTTTGCTTGATAATTGTGCCTCCTGGATGTTTTCCCGCGTTCTTAGTTCAACTAACTGTTGAACAAGAAGCCTATCAGCCGGGTACCGGCTCCGGTTCTTCTATCACATCCGGAGCCTCAACAGGCGGTAACTCTACCGGTAAGGCGGCTGCCGTCCATTCCAACCAACTGCCGTCAAACACTTTAAGATTCTCGAACCCGGCATTATATAATGCCAGGAAATTAGTGGCGGAGCTGGTGCCAGTTCTGCAATACAGGATGATAATATCGTTTTCTCGGATGCCCTTATCCCGATACATGAGTTTTATCCATTCGATTGACTTAAAGGTGCCGTCATCGTGAAGATTGTCAACATGAGGTACGAGTACGGCCCCCTTTATATGTCCGGCGTCAAATTCCTCTCTTGATCTGGTATCTAAGATGTGAACGTTCTCAGCCGGCCTGGCTACCTGGACGAGAACTTCGCCGATGCTGGCTATCAAATTCTGATTGGCTGGTTGAGCTGTGTATGTTGTCGGGGTAACAACAGGGGCTTCTGTGGTTGTTTCTGCGCCTGCTTCCACCAGGGCGGCCAGCCCGCCGCTTACTACTTTGGCATTGGTGTGCCCGTATACTCTTAGTGTCCACCAGAGTCTGGCGGCATCCCTATTGGTATCGCCGCTGTCGTAAATAATTACCAGAGAATCGTTGGATATGCCGCTTCTGCCCATTAGCTCCTCAAACTGATCCTGAGGCAGGAGCATGCCAGGCACGGGATCATCGATGACTATATCCTCTCTGGCAATAATTACAGCGCCTTTCACAATTACGTGGGGATCTCTCTGTAGATATACAAAGACAACATCAGCTTCCCCCAGGAGTCTCAGGGCTGCCCCAGCGGTAATTATGTATCTGTCATCTTCTCTGAAAAGCGCAGTGCAGCCTGCAGGCGACAGCATGGCGACCAGTAATGTGACGATTACTGCTGCCTTAAAGACAAACTTCATTGTTCCTCCCTCCTTTTCTTTAAAAGTTCGCATCCCGCATGAAGTCAACGGTTACTATATTGCTTCCTGGATTTTCTCTTTAGTTATATCGCAGATAAGTTTAACAACTTCCCCGTTTTTGACTACAGCAACGCAAGGAAATTCAGTGACCTTCAACCTGGAAGCTATGCCGGTAGACTTATACACATCTATTCGGGAAACTTTCACATTGCCCTGGCCCTCTTTCTCTATCTCTTCCATGAGATGCAGGAGCTCTCTGCTTGGAGCATCAGCAGCATTATAGACATAGACCAAGTTGCAGGGGCAAGTCTTTTCCAGAATTCTATGGAATATTTCACTTTCGGCAATGTACTTTTCGGCGGCAAAGGCGGCAATTGCCCCGTCACCGACTGCTGTAGAAACCTGCTTTAAGAATTTGTCTCGCACGTCACCGGCAGCAAAAACACCTTCGCAGCTAGTTTCCATGCGTTCATTGGTGATGATAAACCCATCGTTGGTCAGTTTGATTTGTTCCCGAAAGATTTCCGTATTGGGAAGGTAGCCAATAAACTCAAAACACCGGTCAACTTTTAGTGGTTCTAGTTTATTTGTTTTCAGATTTTTCAAGGTCACTTGTTCCAGGTAATCATTGCCTTCAAAGCTGTCGACAACGGTATTCCAGAGGAATTCCATTTTAGGATTAGCAAGAGCTGCTTCTCTGGCTCTTTCGTTGCAGTCCATCTTACCGTGGTCATGGATTACTGACACATAAATCTTCTTAGCGAATTTAGTCAAGAATATACCTTCCTCGATAGCGGTATCCCCACTGCCTACGATCAAGAGCTCTTGGTCGGTGCAGGCAGCCGCATCACAGGCGGCACAAAAAGAAATCCCCTTATCAAACAAGAATTGTTCCTCATTCTTGGCCCCGGTTGTCCTTGGTCTGCCACCGGTGGCTATAATAACTGCTTTTGCTTTGTAGGTAGTACGGAAGGTCTCCACTATTTTCGTTTTCCCGGTGAGGTCAACGCTTCTAACGTCGGTCAGCTTAAATGTAACCCCAAATTTCTTCGCCTGTTTCTGAAAAAGATTCATCAGTTCCAGGCCTGTTGTGCCCTCAGGGAAGCCGGGATAGTTCTCTATTTCGTTAGTGTATGTTGCCAGACCCCCGACGAGAGATTTCTCTATCAACAGTGTCTTTAGTCTCGCTCTGCCCGCATAAATACCGGCGGTCATGCCGGCTGCACCACCGCCGACGATAACTACATCATACTCTTCAACCTTTTTCTCTCTCCCAGCCATATTCAACCTCTCTCTCAGTGAATAGTTATACTATAAAAAACTTAACCAGCATCTTGCTGCCCACTATCGCTCCTAAGAATAGAAAGACGGCAAAAACCCAACCGGAAAGGGAAAGGGTCGTTATGCCGCTGAACAGCGCGCCGATATTGCAACCGCCAGCTATTCTGGCACCGTAACCCATAAAAAACCCGCCTAAGATAGCAGCAACAATCTGCCTTTTGGTCTTTAATCGTTTCAATTTGAATTGAAACGCAATCAAGGTGGCCAGCAATGCCCCGAAGATAATCCCAAGGTTGCTCATAGTCCCGGGATGAGCTAAGAACCCGGCATCCAGGATTGCCAGTCTGTGGCCACCAAAATAAAACCACCTATCCACATTTACACCTACAAGCTCCAACAACCATGCCCCCCATAAAGCAAGAATTCCGGATACTGACCAGGGCCCGCCGGTAATAGCAAGGTGGATAATCTGGAAAATAGACAGGAGTACGGCTCCTGTCACATAGGACCACGGCCCTTTTATCCAGCTCACGTAGAACTTGTTTTCCAGCATTTTCATAGCTAAACCCCCTGTCTATAGTCTAGACAACCTTCTCGATAATGACTTCCCATTCGGAGTCACCCACTTCTTCAAGCTCAACATTATGACCCTCTTTTCTGGCCCATTCCGGAACATTTTTCATTGCACAGCTATGGTCTATCTGCAGAATGAGAATGTCTCCGATTGCAAGTTTCTTTATGGCATTCTGGGCTTTGATCAAAGGAACGGGGCAAGCTTCTCCCAACGCATCTACAACCACTTCTTTCATCTTTAGTTACCTCCTAACTTTCTAGTTTTTGCCTCAAAACGAGTTCCCTATGAGCTTCATTTCATTTTTAGTTATCTCCTCACCCTTTATTATTTACCTTACAGCGAGTTTCCTATGTGTTTTTCCGCCTGCTTTCCCACCTGTCGGCAAGAATATAGAGAGTGGCTATAAGCAACAACTGAATGGCTATAGCTCCAAACCAGCCGAAAACATCCGGCAGGAAAACCCTGGGGGCATCCTGTATGAAATGAAGCCTCCACCATGTGTAATCATAAGCACCCACTACCGAGCCGACTATAAAGAAAACCAGGGCCAGCATTAGCATGCAGAAACCTTCTCCCACCCGCATCAGGGTACCGGAGGCGCATCCGCCGGCTATAACCATGCCTATCCCAAACATAAAGGCGCCGACTACGGTGGCCAAGCTTATGGGGGCTATGAAGCCTGCCCCCGGCATTGGCAGACCCCTAACATGGGCTCCATACTGCATGGCTACGAAAGCGACACTGGTTATGGCAAAAGCAATCAGCACCGCCTTGGTAAGCGAGGTGCCTCCGGTCAGAGAGGGGTCTCTCAATGCGGCTGTAAAACAAAACCTTGATTTCTGAAGGATAAAGCCGAAGCTGAGACCAATCAACCATAACAAGACTAGCCTTGTATCTACGGCGGCTAGATAAACACCAAAAGCCACCAAAGCTATGGCTACCACAGCTAACGCCACTCCTAAACGCAGCCGGCTTTTCTTTGGCTTTCTGGCCCTTGCTCTGGAAGAGGATATCCTTGTGATCTTCGACTCTGTTGTTTCTGCCTGTTCAGCCATAACGTTCAGCCCTCCTTTTCCAATTAAAGTTCGACCGACCTCTCGGCAATCCAGATGATGT
>JALPXQ010000097.1 GCA_023271515.1 Dehalococcoidia bacterium
TTATGACCAGACAAAAGCCGAGTTTGAACTGGAAGTGCCGGAGTATTTTAATTTTTCCCGGGATGTTTTTGACAAGTGGGCGGCTGATTCTGAGAAAGTGGCTATGTTATGGACAGATGATCAAGGCAATGAAAGAAAGATAAGTTATGCTGAATTTTCAGAGAGATCCAAAAAACTTTCTAAGCTTTTTGATAAAAATGGCTTAAAGAAAGGTGATACGGTAATTGTTATTCTTCCTCGGGTGGTGGAATGGTGGGAAACTTTCCTGGCTTGCTTGAGAAGCGGCTTGATAATTTCCCCTGGAACTTCACAGCTAACCCCAAAGGATATTAAGTATAGGTTTGATATGGCGGAAGCGGTAGCAATTATAACCAATGAGGAAAATGCAGCTAAGGTTGATGCTGTGGTTGACGAGTGTCCCACCGTGAAAACTAAAATAATTACCGGTGAAAAAGAAGGCTGGATCAGCTACTCTGATATTGATGAAGAAAGCAGTGAGTTTGAAACTGTCAATACTTTGAGTGTGGATCCAGCCATATTATATTTCACATCGGGTACAACAGGGTACCCCAAAATGACCTTGCATACTCATGCCAGCTACCCGATAGGTCATATACTTACAGGGAAATTCTGGCTTGATCTGAAGCCAACGGATTTACATTGGAATTTATCTGATACTGGCTGGGCTTTTGCTGCCTGGTGCAGTTTTTTTGGCCCCTGGAATATGGGAGCAACTATTTTTGTGGAACATAGTACCGGCAAGTTTGATGCCAAGAAAACGCTGGAAGTGTTAAGCAAATATCCTATTACCGTTCTTTCAGGGCCACCGACGGCCTACCGGATGTTAGTTTTAGAAGATTTATCGAAGTACGATCTGAAGTCACTGCGGTATTGTGTGGCAGCAGGAGAACCACTTAATCCTGAAGTTATAGAGACATGGAAGAAAGCCACCGGAATAACTATTCGGGATGGTTATGGTCAGACGGAGACGGTTCTACTGATAGGAAATTTCCCGCCTCTGGAGGTTAAACCTGGCTCCATGGGCAAGCCTTCCCCCTGCTTTCACATAGCAGTGATTGATAATGAGGGCAATGAACTACCTCCTGGCAAAGAGGGCGACATTGCTGTTAAAATTGCACCGGAAAGACCAGTTGGTTTGTTTAAAGAATATTGGAAAGATCCGGAGAGAACCAAGGCTGTTATAAAAGGAGATTGGTATATAACTGGCGATAGAGCTATTATGGATGAGGATGGTTATTTCTGGTTTGTAGGCAGGTCTGATGATGTTATTATAAGTTCTGGTTATAGAATCGGGCCATTTGAAATTGAAAGTGCCTTAATTGAACACCCGTCAGTAGCAGAAGCTGCTGTGGTAGCCAGCCCTGATGAACTAAGGGGTGAGATAGTAAAAGCTTTTGTTGTCTTAGCTCCTGGCTACAAGCCTTCAGACGAGCTGGCAGAAGAGTTGTCGAATTTTGTCAAGGAAATTACAGCTCCCTACAAATATCCGCGAGAGATAGAGTTTGTTGAGAGCTTGCCCAAAACAGTCAGCGGCAAAATCAGAAGGATAGAACTGCGAGAAAGAGAATACTCCAAGAAGAAGAAATAAAGCACGCTAAATCAAAAGTCTTTTTGAGAGCAGCGGTAAGATGTCAAGGGTATAAGTTAACCCAAATCCACCATCAAAAAAGAATGGCCGTGCCAGATTAGGGGGGATTAGAGTTGAGAGGTTCTCCGATAGGGGATGGGGAATCTGAAATAGGGGAGTGAACAGAGTTGACAACAACTGGTTGGGATAAAGAAGGATGATGGTATAATAGATAAAACAGCACCAACGAGTAATGGGGTAAAATGTCAAGATTAAATTTAACAAAAAGTCTTTCGTTAATAGAGACAAAAATCCTGTTAAACAACCCATACATTTCTATTGGGTTGCTTGGAGATCGTTCATGTAGGCCAAATGAGGGCCTAAATTTCACGACCGTTCTTTGAAAAACAAATAACAGAAACCTAAAACAAACATATTATACGAGAGGAAAGCAGAATGTTTAATATTACTTTTGGTGATTTGTTGGACCAGACGGCAGCAAAGTATCCGGACAAGGATGCGTTGGTAAATGTGCAGCGGGGGCAGCGTTTTACTTACCAGGAACTGAAAGAGGCTTGTAACCGGGCGGCTAAAAGTTTTTTGAAACTGGGGGTGAAGAAAGGTGATAAGGTGGCTATCTGGGCCACCAATGTAAACGAGTGGGTTATTGCTCTTTTTGGAGCTGCCAAGATAGGAGCAGTAGTGGTTACCGTGAATACCAACTACCGCAGCCATGAGCTGGAATACCTTTTAAAGCAATCAGATTCTATGACCTTATTTTTGATTGAGGAATACCGTGGCAATAATTTTGTTAACACTCTATATGAAGTATGTCCTGAACTTAAAGAGCAACAACCGGGCGAAACGGCTTGTAAGAAGTTACCTGTTCTTAAAAACGTGATTTTTATGGGTGACAAAAAGTTTCCCGGCATATTAAACTGGGATGACTTTATCAGCTTGGGGACTGATGTCAGTGATGAGGATCTGGCAAGAGTGCAGGCGACTTGTAAGCCGGATGATGTTATAAATATGCAGTATACTTCCGGCACTACCGGATTTCCGAAGGGAGTTATGCTGACGCATAATAATGTCATTAACAACGCTTATCATGTGGGTGCTTGCCAGGATTATACCGATAAAGAGCGTCTTTGTATCCCGGTGCCTTTCTTTCATTGTTTTGGTCTGACCATGAGTATCACCACCTGTGTGGTGTATGGAGCAACGATGGTGCCGGTAGAAGAATTTGACGTGGATTGGGTGCTGGAAGCTATTGATAAGGAAAAATGCACGGCATTGCAAGGAGTACCCACCATGTGGATAGCGGAGCTTGAACATCCTGATTTTCCTAAATATGATCTGAGTAGTTTGCGGACAGGCATTATGGCCGGTTCGCCCTGCCCGATTGAAGTTATGCGGTCGGTGGTGGATAAAATGGCTCCCGAAGTGACTATCGCTTACGGCCTGACGGAGTCTTCACCTGTAGTGACCCAGACGCGTACTGATGACGATATAAAGCGACGGGTGACTACTGTAGGTCGGGCTATCCCCGAAGTTGAAATCAAGATTATTGACCCGGAAACAGGAACGGAATGCCCACCCGGAGTGCAGGGAGAAGTTTGTATCCGTGGTTATGTGGTCATGAAGGGGTATTATAAAATGCCTGAAGCTACCGAGGCTGCCATTGATAGCGAAGGCTGGCTGCATTCCGGTGACCTGGGGGTTAAAGACGAAGCGGGGTACGTTAAGATCACCGGCAGGTTAAAAGATATGATTATACGGGGCGGAGAAAATATTTACCCCCGGGAGATAGAGGAGTTTCTTTATACTCATCCTAAAGTTTTAGATGTTCAGGTAGTTGGGATTCCCAGTCGCAAATATGGCGAAGAAGTCATGGCCTGCATTAAATTAAAAGAAGGCGAAACTGCCACGGAAGAAGAAATAAAACAATACTACCAGGGTAAGATAGCCCGCCATAAAGTTCCCAAGTACGTAAGTTTTATCAAGGATTATCCCATGACAGCCAGCGGCAAAGTTCAGAAATATAAGTTGCGTGACCAGGCCGTTAAAGAGCTGGGACTGGAGAAAGGGGACGGTTCTATTTTTTAAGATAGACGGTTCTGACTCTAACGACACCGTTACTTATTCCTATGACAATATAGCAAAAATTCTAAGTAAGAACACAATGCTTAATTATTTGGTAGTGTAACTTGACAATGTTAAAT
>JALPXQ010000098.1 GCA_023271515.1 Dehalococcoidia bacterium
GTTGTGTCGCGGTGATGGAAGGGGGTGAACCGACGGTGATTCCCAACGCCGAAGGGGCTCGCACCACGCCCTCGGTGGTGGCGATCAGCAAAAGCGGGGAGCGCCTGACGGGGCAGGTTGCCAAGCGTCAGGCGATCACCAATGCGGATAATACCATCTTCAGTATCAAGCGACTCATGGGACGTAAGTTCAGGGAGCCGTCGGTTGAATACGATAAGAAGGTGCTGCCCTATAAAATCATTGAGGCTCCCAATGGCGATGCCCGGGTGAAGATGGGGGATAAGGACTATAGTCCCCCTGAGGTCTCGGCGATGATATTGCAGAAACTCAAGGCCGACGCCGAGGCTTACCTTGGGGAGAAGGTGACCGAGGCGGTGATCACCGTGCCGGCTTATTTCAACGATAGCCAGCGCCAGGCGACCAAGGATGCGGGGACTATTGCTGGACTCAACGTGCTGCGCATCGTCAACGAGCCCACCGCGGCCTCCATGGCCTATGGTCTGGACAAGAAGAAGGATGAGACCATTGCGGTATACGACCTCGGAGGCGGAACCTTCGATATCTCGATCCTGGAGCTGGGTGAAGGCACCTTCCAGGTGAAGTCTACCAATGGCGATACCCACCTGGGCGGAGATGACATGGATCAGCGGCTCATGGAATGGCTCTCAGATGAGTTCAAGAAGGATCAGGGCATCGATCTGAGGCAGGACCGGATGGCCTTGCAGCGATTGAAGGAGGCGGCGGAGAAGGCCAAGGCTGAGCTTTCCACCACCGCCCAGACGGAGATAAACCTTCCCTTCATAACCGCTGATGCCTCAGGTCCGAAGCATCTCAACATCACGCTCACTCGATCCAAACTGGAGCAGTTAGTTATGGACCTCGTGGAGAAGACCCTCGGCCCCTGTCGCCAGGCGCTCCAGGATTGCGGAATGCAAGCAAATCAGATCGATGAGGTCATTCTTGTCGGCGGGCAGACGCGGATGCCCCTGGTGCAGGAAAAGGTGAGGCAATTCTTTGGCAAGGAGCCTCACAAGGGGGTTAATCCCGATGAGGTGGTCGGCATAGGTGCCGCTATTCAAGCCGGGGTACTCAAGGGAGATGTCAGCGATGTGCTGCTTCTCGATGTTACTCCGCTTACCCTGGGCATCGAGACCCTCGGTGGGGTGTCAACACCGCTTATTCCCCGCAACACCACCATTCCCACAGGCAAGAGTCAGATATTCTCCACCGCCGCCGATAATCAACCGAGCGTGGAGATTCACGTGCTGCAGGGCGAGCGGCCTATGGCGGCCGACAACCGCACCCTGGGGCGCTTCATGCTCGATGGCATTCTCCCCGCCCCGCGGGGAGTGCCCCAGATCGAGGTGACCTTTGATATAGACGCCAATGGCATTCTCAGCGTGAGGGCTCACGATAAGGGCACCGGGAAGGAGCAGAAGATCACCATCACCGCATCGAGCGGGCTTTCCAAAGAGGAAATCGAACGCATGCAGCGGGAAGCGGAGCAGTATGCCAAGGAAGACGCCAGGCGTAAGGAGGAGGCGGAGACCCGCAACATGGCTGATAACCTGGCCTATACGGCGGAGAAGACCCTGCGTGAGCAAGGGGATAAGGTGCCGGCCGATCTGAGGAGCGAGGTCGAAGGCAAGGTCGCGGCGGTGCGCTCGGCGCTTTCTGGAGGTGACGTCAATTACCTCAAGAGGACTGCCCAGGAACTCTCTGAAGCACTACAGAAGGTTGGGGCCGCGGTCTACCAGCAGCAAGCCCCACCGCCGGAAGGAGAGGCGCCTGCAGAGCCGCCCGAAGGCACGGTTGAGGGCGAGTTCCGCGAGGTTTAGAGTATGAAATGGAAAATCCTTCCCCCCGCCCCCTCCGAGCATCTTGCTCGGTATGCGGGGGTTCTACCCCTTCTGGCTCAGTTGCTTCACAACCGGGGAATCATCGACCCTTCTGATGCCGAGATGTTCCTCGCCGGCGACAAGCGGCTGGAGAATGATCCCGCTTTGCTCCCCGAAATGGGCAAGGCGGTGGCCGCAATCATGCGCGCTGTCCTCGGCGGCCGAACCATCGCTGTCTTCGGGGATTTCGATGTTGACGGGGTCACGGCAACCACCCTTCTGGTGCAGGGCTTGCAGACGATAGGGGGCCGGGTCATTCCCTATATCCCCCATCGAGTGGAAGAGGGGCACGGCCTCAATATGCCGGCGCTGAAGAAGCTGCATCAGCAAGGGGCGAGTCTGGTGATTACCGTTGACTGTGGCATCACCGCCAATGAGGAAGCACTGCAGGCACGGGAGATGGGGCTCGACCTCATCATCACCGATCACCATGAGGTTACCGGTCCCCTTCCGACGGCCCTGGCGGTGGTCGATCCCAAACGGGGCGATTCCACCTATCCCTTCCGGGAGCTGGCCGGTGTTGGGGTTGCCTTCAAGCTCCTTCAGGCGCTATTCCATGCAACCGGCAGGGACGGCCAGGCAGATGGGTTTCTTGACCTGGTGGCCCTGGGAACAGTCGCCGATATGGTGCCGCTTCTAGGGGAGAACCGTTATCTGGTGAAAAGAGGCCTTGAGGTTCTCAATGCAACCAGTCGCCCGGGAATCCGGGAGCTGATAAAATGCGCCGGGCTCGAAATCGGCAGGATCGATGCCGAGAGCATCTCCTTCATGCTGGCTCCTCGCCTCAATGCTGCGGGGAGACTGGAACATGCCTCAGTAAGCTACGATCTCTTGAATGCCGATTCGCCCGAGGAGGCCCGGCAGGGCGCCGAGCTTCTCGAGACGAGGAATGTCGAGCGCCAGCGGCTCACCAGCCAGTTCATGTCGCTGGCTGAGGCGAAACTCTCCCCCGTCGGTGAGGACACACCCCTCCTGATGGTGGCCGATGAGGAGTTCCGCGCTGAGGTGAATGGCCTGGTGGCGGGGAAGCTGGCCGATAAGTACTATCGGCCGGCCCTCATCCTGGAGATAGGAGAAAACGAGAGCAAGGGAAGTGCTCGCAGTATCCCGGAGTTCAACGTCGTTGCCGCGCTCTGGGAGTGCCGCGACATCCTCTCGCACTTCGGCGGACACGCTCAAGCGGCGGGATTTACGGTTCCTAATGAGAATATTGACAGCCTGCGGCAGAGGCTTCTGGAGATAGCAAGGGACAAGCTTGCTGATGTTGAACTTGAGCCGTCTATAAATATCGATGCTGAGGTCGAGCTTGCAGACCTGAGAGGAGAGACCCTCGCCATGATCACCAGATTGGAGCCTTTCGGCAAGGCCAATCCTGCCCCTACCTTTCTCAGCCGGGGGGTGAAGGTGGTGGATTTGCGCCGGGTCGGCAGTGATGGCGAGCATCTGAAGTTCAGGCTGAATGACAGGGGGGTGGTCTGGGATGCCATCGGCTTTCGCATCAATCACAATGATGATATTCCCTCTTGCATCGACATCGTCTTCAATCTGAAGCTGAACAACTGGAATGGATGGGAATCGCTTGAGCTTGAAATCCTGGACTTTCGCCATCATGTATTTTGCGGGCGTTGACATTGGATCCACGATGACCAAGGCGTTTCAAACCTTTCTGGCCATCTGTGGTGATAAAAGCTCAAGGCGCCCGTAAACACCAGCAGGCGACCCGGTTCTGTCAGGTCTGACTCTCCAAGGATGGACCAGGCCCCGCAGAGCATCACGCTGATGACGACGATGTAGAATATCACGGGCACCTTCATGGTTCCCAAATGGGGTTTGAGCCAGATATACATGCCTATGCTGACGCCAAGGGTGAGGAGCGTTCCGATGAAGGTGAGGGTATTCAGGTTTCAATC
>JALPXQ010000099.1 GCA_023271515.1 Dehalococcoidia bacterium
TATAATGATTGCGTGTGAGTCTGACGATTTTTAGATACAAGGGATACCGTTTCTTTTTCTTTTCCAGAGAAGAAGAAAGATGACAGGTCACTGAACTGAGACAAGTGGTGGAGGAATGGAAAGATGAAATTAGGAACGCTTGGGACAAACACTTCCGAAATCGAAGTGGCTAATATTGACAGCCACGGCCCAGCGAGACCCCGTTGACATACCATTGAATCTATGTACTGAGAATCTTCTCAGGAATGCTGAGAAATTGCAGCCTTCTCAGCAGAAATGAGGCAGACTGCGAAAATGGGGGGATTATGCGCATGTTGTTATGTTGAATAGATTGAGCTTTTTGCATGCTGAATCTCTTCATGTTTCCCCCTCTGTCGCTGGCCAGGGGGGTCAGGCCTGAAATCCAGCACCCTCACCTCCGTCTCGATGGGGAGAGCGGATTTATTGATGGTTAGCCGGGGCAGGGGCGAGACCTCTCTGAGCCCCATCTCCTTTAAGAACTTATCCAGGCAGTCCGATTGCGCCGTGCCGGCACTGGTTTTGTAGTGCATTGGAATTACTATCCTGGGGGCGACCAGATTTATCACCTCGGCGGCTGCGGAGGCATCGATAATTGATCCTCCCCCTACCGGCACCAGCAGTATATCGGTGTCGCTTATCTCCTCGACCAGGGATGCTGAGAGCACATGTCCCAGGTCTCCCAGGTGGCATACTTTGATGTCATCGATCGCCATCAGGTAGATGGTGTTCTTCCCCATCTTGAGCCCCTTTTCGCGATCGTGAAAGGTCCGGATGCCATAGGTAAATACCCCGGCGATCTCGTATTCCCCGGGGCCACAAAGCACCTTAGGATTGCCTTCGATGCCACAAGCATTGCTATGTCGGGGGTGATCGTGGCTTATGGTGACAATGTCGGCGGTGATCTTGCCCAGGTGATACCCCGAGGTCTTGTCAAAGGGGTCGGTCACCACGGTGGCTGATTTACCCTTCAATCGGAAGCAGGAATGTCCCAGCCAGGTTATTTCCATTTCTTTCCCCTACTCATTATCGCATTTGATTGTCGCCAATGCAAGCAAATCTTTGAACCCTTGCCTTTTTAAACAATAATCCAGCCACTCACATTCGCCGCAGAGTTGGGGCAAATCACGCGGGGCAAGTTTTTCCTTAACCCGTGCCCAGATCTCCCGGGAGGGCATCCTGTCCCCGATCTTTATGCCCAACCTCATCGCTATCCTTTGATCCTGCTTTCGGGTCTTTTCTGCTGAGTCCTTCTTTTTGCCGCACTCACTGCCCTTTCTATGGGGACAGGGGGCACAAATAGCATCGCAGCGGTCCACAATCTTCAAGAGGGTATTAGCGGAGAATGCAGTGGCCAATATATTGTTCATATTTTGCGTGAATTCTTCGCTATAGCCCAGTCCTTGAAAGCCCAGCAGGCACAGCAGATGGTGACCCCGGACTTCAATGGTGCCTTTTGATGGCCACTGTCTTTTCATTTAGATGGAATGTTTCCTACCTTTAGCAGGAGGATGAAGGGTTCAAATCTTCACCACCGATAGACCCCCAGTCCCGTTAGAATCACCAGCAGGGCAAGGATGATGTAGTCTGAGGGGGTCATACGGAGCTCTCTCATATACGTTCGGGGCCCTCTGCGGTAGCCCCGTCCCTCCATCCCCATCGCCACCTCCTCTGCCCGGAGGATGGAGTTCCTGATTAGCGGTATCACCAGTGAGCTGACCCTCTTCATCCTTGCCAATAGGTTACCGGCCTTGAAATCGGCGCCCCGGGCCATCTGCGCCTCTTTGATCTGATCGAGTTCTTGCAGGAGGGTTGGCACAAACCTGAGCACAATCGATACCATCACCGCCACATCGTGTGAGGGAATGCCCAGAGGCCTTAATGGCCTTAAACACCTCTCAAGTCCGCTTATGAGCTCCGATGGCAGGGTGGTCATGGTGAGAATCGCAGCACTCAAGATCAAGAACACAAACCGCCAGGTGAGGATGGCCCCTCGATATAATCCTTCATAGGTGGCCAGTGGAAGCGGGCTGGGTGCGCCAGGAGTAAAAAAGAAGAGATGCACCAGAAATATCAGGGCAAAGAAGATCACCAGCGGCCTAACCGCTCTCAGCAGGTGAGCTAGAGATAGGCGAGCGATGAAGGTTATGCCAGCAAGGAGAATGGTGACCGCTACTACGATAAAGGCATCTGCCCTGAGAACCGTTATGCTCACCAGCATAACCGCCGCTATCTTGACCCGCGGGTCGAGGCGATGAACAAGTGAGCTGCCGGGGATGTACTGGCCGAGCTTATACCCCACTGAAAACCTCCCCAGGTGTCCCACTGAGGACTATTCTGCCATCTTCCATAACTATGATGCGATCGGCACCGGTGATCTCATCCATATTGTGCGTGACGTGAATCATGGCTATCCCCTGCTTATTCAGCCCCCTCAGAAGGGTGAGCACCATTTCTCGCCCGGCCGGATCGAGGGAGGAAGTAGGCTCGTCAAGGGCGATGTAGCTGGGGTTCATCGCCAGAACGTCGGCGAGGGTTACCAGTCGCTTCTCTCCTCCAGAAAGGGTGTGAGGGTGACGCTGGGCGTAGCTTCCCATCCCTACCGCCTCGAGCGCCTCAGTGACCCTCCGCCTTATCTCCCCGGGAGGTAAACGCAGATTTTCCGGACCGAAGGCCACGTCCTCTTCCACGGTCATGCCTACGATTTGATTATCCGGATTCTGAAATACCATCCCCACCCGCTGGCGTATCTCTCCGGCAAGCCTGGTGTCCTTAGTGTTCATCCCATCTACCCACACGTTGCCCTCAGTAGGGATCAGCAGCGCATTAAGGTGTTTTATGAGGGTCGTTTTCCCGCAACCTATCGGCCCGATAATCGCCACATACTCACCCTCTTCTATCTCCAGGTCAATGGCTCTCAGCGCCGGGGAATTCCCCCCTTCGTATGTGTGAACCAGATGTTCTACCTTGATCATACCTTTATCATTCCCCGCAGTTTGAGGGTGATAAATGTAGCGGCGATGATCTTGATGGCATCCCCGATCAGGAAGGGGACAACCCCAACTGCAAGGGCCCCCGTCACGGGAAGGTCGGCAACTATCGATAACTGAAGCACCCCCAGTATGTATATCACCACAAGCCCGGCTACGCATGATATCGCGATCCAGAGGAAGCCCGGCTTCTTTCTCCTCTCGACCAATCTGCCGGTCAGATAGCCTCCCCCGATGATGAATCCGATTAGATAGCCGCCCCTGGGCCCCAGGAGAACACCCAGACCACTGGCGCCGCCGGCGAATACGGGCAGCCCCATCACCCCAACAAGGACATAGATGAACTGGCTCAATGCCCCCAGTCGGCTCCCTAACAGCGCTCCCGCGAGATGCACAAACAGCGTCTGCAAGCTTATTGGCACCAGCCCGATGAGGGGGATTGCAATAAACGCCCCGACCGCGGTGAGTGCCGCAAATATGGCGGCAAATACCATCCCTCGTGTTGATATTCCTGTGGCTGCTCTTCCCATTCTCGATCCCCCTTTAAATTTGAACATCCCCGGCAAGTACCCTTTCAAGGGTACCATCCGTCTTTTGTAAGATCAGCGCCCCGTCTCCATCGATATCTATCGCCTCACCATCCACCTGCTTTCCCTCACTGCTGATGCTCACCCGGGCGCCGATGGTGTTGCTGAGTGCCTTCCACCGCACCCGGATAGGCTCAAAGCCGGATACCTGGAAATCCTGGTAGAGCGATTCGAGCTGCGCCAGAATCTCCTG